>NZ_JCBANN010000069.1:0-25464 GCF_059761975.1 Achromobacter sp. 46006 | reverse complement strand
GCGCAGCGCCGCCCCCGATCACTTCTGCGCGAAGGTCACGCCCTTCAGGCGGATCATGCCGTCCGGATACGGCACGAAGCCCTTGACCTTCTTGGCCAGGGCGAACGGCCACGGCTGGTAGTAGTTGTACACGCCGGGCAGCTCGTCCTGGATGATGGCCTGCACCTGGTCATAGAGGGCGCGGCGCTTGGCTTCGTCCGGCACCGTGCGGGCCTCCTTGAGCAGCTTGTCGACCTCGGGGTTGCAGTAGTGGCCATCGTTCAGCGCGCCCTTGCAGGTCACGAAGCTGTAGATGTTGCCGTCCGGATCGACCCGACCCGACCAGCCCAGCATCACCACCTGGAAGTTGCCGCCAGCGGACTCCTTCTGCAGCGCGGCGTACTCGGTCGGACGCAGCGACAGGTCGAAGCCGGCCTCGGAAGCCATGGCCTGCACCATCTCGGCCACCGACGAGGTGGTGGTGTTGTTGCCGAACATGACCTCGGCCTTGACGCGGTCGAAGCCCGCCTGCTTGAGCAGCGCGCGGGCCTTGGCCACGTCGCGCTTGGTCACGGGGAACTTGTCGCTGTGGTAGGGGCTGGCGGGCGGGAACGGCTGCTGCGCCGGCTCGAAGATGCCGCCGCCGGCCACTTCGTTGATGGCGTTGCGGTCGATGGACAACTGGAACGCCTGGCGCACCAGCTTGTTCTTGAAGGGATTGTCTTCGGCGCGCTTGCCGTTGGCGACGTTGAACATGAACTGCTGGAAGCCCAGGCCGGCCACCGGCGCGAAGATCAGGCTGGGATCGTTCTTGACCTGCGGCGCGTCGGACGGATTCAGGCGCTCGAGCAGATCCAGGTCGCCGGCGCGCAGGTTCGACAGGCGCACGGTGGTGTCCGGGATCGGCAGGAACGTGATGCGCTTGAAGGCATAGTCCTTGGCATCGTAGTACTGGTCGAACTTCTCCAGCACGATGCGGTCGTTCTGGATGCGCTCGACGAATTTGTACGGGCCCGAGCAGATCGGCTTGCGGCCGACCGCGGCCACGTCGGCGGCATCGAAGGACTTGGGCGACAGCATCATGCCAGCGCGGTCCGACAACTGCGCCAGCAGCGTGGCGTCGGGTTGCTTGAGCGTCAGCACCAGCGTGGTGGCGTCGGGCGCCTCGACCTTCTCGACCGAGGCCAGTTCGCCCTTGCGCAGGCTGTCGGGCAGCGTCCTGGCGCGTTCCAGGTTGGCCTTGGCGGCGGCGGCGTCGAATTTGCTGCCATCGTGGAACAGCGCGTCCCCACGCAGCTTGAAGGTCAGCACCTTGTTGTCGGGGCTGAACGACCAGGACGTGGCCAGTTGCGGCACGAAATGCAGCTTGGGATCGATGTCCACCAGCTTGTCGCACAGCGAGGTGAAGACGATGCGGCCGACGTAGGTGCGCGCGCGGTGCGGATCGAGCACGTCGGGATCTTCCTGCAGGCCGATGCGCAGGTTCTGGGCGCATGCGGCGCCCGCGGCCAGCGCCAGCATGCTGGCGCCGAAGGTGATGGTCAGGCGTTTCATTGTGTTTGTTCCCCTTGTGGCTGCAATGCGCGTGTCAGAAGCCGACGGCCTGGCCGTCGCGCCGGCTGTCGCTGGCGGCGACGTAACCCAGTTCGTTGTCGCTTTCGGACATGCGCCAGATGAATTGGCCGGCGCCGAAGTCCATGTACGGGTCGTCCACGGACTTCAAAGAATGCCCGAGGTCTTTGAGGCCCGCAATAGTGGAAGCCTTCATATTGGTCTCGATATCCAGCGTGAAATCGCGGTTGACCTTCCAGCGCGGCGCGCAGCAGGCGGCCTGCGGATTCTGGTGGTAGTCGATCATGCGCACCACGGTCTGCAGGTGACCCTGCGGCTGCATGTCGCCGCCCATCACGCCGAAGCTCATGACCGGCTTGCCGCCGCGCGTCAGGAAACCCGGGATGATGGTGTGGAACGGCCGCTTGCCGCCTTCGACCACGTTGGCCGACTTGGGATCCATCGAAAAGCCGACGCCGCGGTTCTGCAGGCTGATGCCGGTGCCCGGCACCACCACCCCAGAACCGAAGCCCATGTAATTGGACTGGATGAACGAGATCATCATGCCGTTCTCGTCAGCGGCGGTCAGGTAGATGGTGCCGCCAGCGGCCGGACGGCCGGCGCTGAAATGGGTGGCGCCGTCCAGGCGGATCAGCTTGGCGCGGCTGTCCAGATAGGCGTCCGACAGCATCTGTTCGGGCGTGACTTCCATCGAGCGCGGGTCGGCGACGTACTTGTACAGGTCGGCGAAGGCCAGCTTCATGGCCTCGATCTGCACGTGCTGCGACTGCACCGAGTCGACCGGCATGTCGGCGATGTTGAAGCGTTCGACGATGCCCAGCGCAATCAGCGCGGCGATGCCCTGCCCGTTCGGCGGGATTTCGTGCAGCTCGTAGCCGCGGTACGACCTGGAGATCGGCTTGACCCATTCCGGGCGGTAGCCGCGCAAGTCTTCCAGCGTCATCGCGCCGCCGCATTCCTGGCTGAAGGCGGCGATGCGCTCGGCCAGCTCGCCTTCGTAGAAATCGCGGCCCTTGGAAGCGGCGATGCGGCGCAGCGTGTTGGCGGCATCCGGGAAGCGGAAGTGTTCGCCGACCTTGGGCGCGCGGCCCTCCGGCATGAAAGCCTGGGCATAGCCCGGCTGGTCGCGCAGCTCATCGGCGGCGGCGGCCCACTTGTGCGCCACCACCGGCGGCACGGCGTAGCCGCGCTCGGCGATCTCGATGGCCGGTTCGAACAGTTGCTCGAACGGCAGCTTGCCGAGCTTTTCGTGCAGCGCGGCCCAGCCGGCCACCACGCCCGGCACCGTGACCGCGTCCCAGCCACGCTTGGGCTGGATCGCCATGCCGTCGGCGCCGACGCCATATTTGCGCTTGAAATACTCGACGTTCCAGGCCGCCGGCGCCACGCCGGAGGAATTGAGGCCATGCAGTTCCTGCCCGTCCCAGACGATGGCGAAACAGTCGCCGCCCAGGCCGCAGGAGACCGGCTCGACCAGCACGATAGTGGCCGCCGCGGCGATGGCGGCGTCGACCGCGTTGCCGCCCTTGAGCAGCATGCGCAGGCCGGCCTGGGCCGCCAGCGGGTGCGAGGTGGACACCACGTTGCGCGCGAACAGCGGAATGCGGATGGAGGGATAGGGATTGACCCAGTCGAAGGATTTCATGGCGCCTGCCTCATATAGCGGTAAGCAGGCGAAATTACTCCCGTGGTCTAATTAAATCAATTTGATTTTTTGTTCAGTCATAAAAGAAATTTTTGTGATTCCTTCCTCATGAGCACCCTGCGATTCCTGCGCACCTTTCTGGCCGTGGCCCACCACGGTTCGTTCTCCGAAGCGGCCGAGCAAGTCGCCCTGACACAGGCCGCGGTCAGTTTCCAGATGCGCGCCCTGGAGGCGGAATTGGGGCGCGAGCTGTTCGACCGCAGCGGCCGGCTCGCCATCCTCAACGCGGCGGGCCGGGAATTGCTTCCGGAAATCAAGCACTTGCTGGATTCCTACGACCGCTTGCGGCTGCCGCGCACGGTGCCGGGCGAACTGGCCGGCTCGGTCTCGGTGGGCAGTATCGTGTCGTGCATGGGCGCCCTGTCCAAGGTGGTGTCGGGCATGAAAAAGGCGCATCCGCGACTGGACGTGCGCATCCTGTCGGGCAAGGCCAGCGAACTGGCCGGCAAGGTGGAGGACGGCGAGCTGGACGCCGCTTTCCTGGTCGAGGCCGGCCGCAAGATGGCCAGCACGCGCTGGACTCCGCTCTACGAGGAGCCGCTGGTCGTGATCGCGCCGCCATCGGCCATCGGGCATGACGCGCGCCAGGTGCTGGCCAGCAATCCATTCCTGCGCTTTGACCGCACCCAGCGCACCGGCCTGCAGATCGACCGCCTGCTGCGGCGCATGGCGGTGCCGCTGGACGAATTCCTGGAGTTGAACGCGATCGAGACACTGGTCGAATTGGTGCGCCAGGAGGTGGGCGTGACCCTGCTGCCGCTGATCCACGGCTCGAACTGGCGCACCAGCGTCCGGCTGCGCATCCTGCCGCTGCCCGCCGACCTGGGGCCGACGGCGCGGGCCATCGGCATGCTGGAGCGGCGCGAGCACGCGCGCCAGAACATTACCAGCGCCATCTGCGAGGCCTGCGCCACGGCGTTCCGCACGCGCGACGCGCAAACCCTCGCCTGAACGACTTGCCATCCAGGCCCCGCGCCCGCCCGGCCGGGCGGCTGCGGGGCCTGGCGTCACGCTTGCCGCCCTTACAGGCCCATCGCCGGGTCGGTGACCGAGGGCTTGCCAGTTTCCACCCGGCCGGCAAAGCGGCGGATGTAGGCCGGATCCTCGTTCAGGCGCGCGGTGAAGTCATACCAGGCGCCGCTGGCCTTGAGCGCCCACGACTGCTCGACCTGGCTGCCCGCCGGCACCGTGATCGTCCATTTCTCGTTGTTGGAGTAATAGGCGTTGGGCGTGATGACGAAGGTGCAGGGTTGCTTGCCGCTATTGATGAAGCTGGTGTAGACGTCGCCGTTGGCGATGTCGTAGCAGACCCGGATTTCAGCGTCCAGACCGGCGCTGCGGGCCAGCGCCAGATCGCCGGCGAAATGGCGCAGGTAGCCGTTCGGGCCCATCACCCAGAGGTCGTACCTGCCGCCGTCGGCGGCCGCGTCCCAGCTTCCCTCCAACTGCTTGTCCGGCTCGACCGCGTAACGGCGCGGCAGGCGATCCAGGTGCAACTGGTCATACACATGGAACACGCCGGCGGCGCTGCCGCTGTTGGCGAACACCAGCCACATGGCGCTGGTGCCGGGCTGGGCGCGGCCGCTGGTGTGCAGTTCGTAAGGCAGCGCGCGCGAGAAACGCACGCCGGTCTCCTGGGCCGGCCTGGCCTGGGTGGCGGTGTCCGGCAGCGGCACCTGCGCCAGGGCTTGCTGGTCGGCGCGGGTCTGGTCGGCCTGGGCCTTGGTCAGCAGGGTCAGGTCAGGCAACTGCTCGTTGTTGGGGGTGGCGAAGTTGAAGGCCGAAGTCAGGTCGCCCAGCACCGCGCGGCGATAGTCGCTGATGTTGGTCTCCTTGACACCGAAACGCGCTTCCAGGAAGCGCAGCACCGACGTGTGGTCGAACGCCTGCGAGTTGATCCAGCCGCCGCGGCTCCAGGGCGACACGACATACATCGGCACGCGCGGGCCGGGTCCGTAGACGCGATTGTCGGCGGCGTCCTGCTGCGACGGCTTGATGTGGCGTTCCAGGTCGGTGTTGATGGTGGACGCGCCGGCCACCGAACCGTCCGGGTTGATCGACGGCGCGGCGGGCGGCGGCACGTGGTCGAAGAAGCCGTCGTTCTCATCGAAGTTGATCAGCAGCACGGTCTTGCTCCAGACGTCCGGATTGGCCGTCAGGGCATTGAGCGTTTCCTGGATGTACCAGGCGCCCTGCACCGGACTGGACGGGCCGGGGTGCTCCGAATAGGTTGCCGGCGCCACGATCCACGATACCTGCGGCAGCGCGCCGTTCAACACATCGTCGCGGAATGCCTGCAACAGGCCGCCGTCGGGCATGGTGTTGGCCACGCCTTTGTACAGCGGGTTGGTGGCATCGGCCGCGGGTGTCCAGGCGGGCGGGCTGGGATTGCCCGCGGTGGGATCGTTGCCGGACAGCTCGTAGGCCTTGCGGAATTGACGGAAACCCGCCAGCGGATTGTCGGTGAAGTTGTCCGGCAGGTTCTGGTAGACCTTCCAGGTCACGCCATTTTCCTGCAGGCGCTCGGGGTAGGTCTTCCAGGTCCAGCCGATGGTGGACGCGCCCAGGCCGTCCCACTGGTTGCGGGTCGAGGGGCCATTGCCCTGCGCCAGCGGGTCATTGGTGCCGGTCCAGTGGAACAGGCGGTTGGTATTGGTGCCGCCATGCGAGGAACAGTGATAGGCATCGCACAGCGTGAACGCCTCGGCCAGCGCGTACTGGAAGCCCAGTTCCTGGCGCGTGTAGTAGCCCATCGACTGGTTCTGCTTGTAGCGCGGCCACTGGTACAGGCGGCCGCCATCCCAGGCATTCTGCGCATCGGGAAAGTCGTGCGGCGTGCCGGACACGCGCTGCGCATTGCCCTTGGTGCTGTCCAGGTGGTACGGCAGCACCACGCGGGTGCCGTTGGTCTGTTCCCAGACCGAGCGATTCTGCGGCAGCGGCACGGTGATGCGGTCGCCGAAGCCGCGCACGCCCTTGAAGGTGCCGAAGTACATGTCGAACGAACGGTTTTCCTGCATCAGGATGACCACGTGCTCGACGTCGTTGATGGTGCCGGTGCGGTTGTTGGCGGGGATGGCCAGGGCGCGGCGGATGGCCGGGGGGAACATCGACAAGGCGGTCAGGCCGGCGGTCGAGGCGGCGGCATTGCGCAGGAAGCGGCGCTTGCCGGCGTGGATCGGGTCTTTTTCGGACGTCACGGATGCTATTCCTTGGATTCAGTGATAGGCGCGGCGTCAGGGCGCGCAACGCAGTTGGGGCTGGGCCGGCTGGGTCGGCGTTTCGGGCTGGGCGCCCGCATCGCTGTCGTCATCCTTGTCGCCGCCGCAGGCGGTCAGGACGGCGGCCACCATCAGGGCGGCGCCCGCGCGCAGGCAAGCGCGCAAGATCGGGGAAGCAGTGTTCATATCGTGTTTGTCCTCGGACATCAGGGAAGCAATTCGGAAACGGACTTGCCGGACATGGCCAGCGACTTGACCTCGGCCTCGGTCAGGGCGCGCGACCAGAAGGCCAGGTCGTCGAAGTACATGGTGTAGGGGCCCTTGGTGCCGGCGCAGCACACGCCGTAGGTGCCCTTGCCGTCTTCGTTCAGGCCCAGGTGCGGGCCCAGCACGCCGGCGATCTGGGCAAAGTTGACGCTGCCGGTCGAGATCGAGCGGCTGAACCAGCCCATTTCGGTGTCGTAGACGTAGGCGGCCATGGTCTTGGCGGTCTTGTCGATGACCATCGCCACGTAGACCGGCTTGTTGGGCGTGAACCTGACGCCGTTGATGTCGACGCGGCTGCCGCCCGCCAGGTTGAAGCGCAGCTCGGGGCCGGCCCACTGGGCGATGGTGATGCCGGGATTGCCGCCGGAGTTGTAGTCCTTGTTGCCGAGGATGGAGCGGTCGTTGGCGGTGCCGTCCGACTGATACCAGAAGCCGATGGTGAAGGCCTGGACGCTGTCTAGCAGGCCCGCCGGATAGTCCAGCTTGAAGGCGCCGATCGGATCGCCGCTGCGTTCGTTCTGGAACATCTTGCCGAACACGCCGCTATCGGCGAACACCGGCGCCTGCGTACCGTCGTAGGGCGTGATCGCCCCGCCGCCGGCGGCCTTGTCCGCCAGGTTGCCTTCGAACGGGAACAGCATGGTCAGGCCGCTGCCCAGCGAAGGCAGCAGCGGCACTGGCGCGGTGTAGACCACCGTGGCGCGCACCGCCGTCACGGCGTTACCGACCGAAATGGCGTAGTTCAGCTCGTGCACGCCTTCGGTGGTGAAGGCAAAGCCCGTATCGACATAGTCGGTGGCGGTGCCCGGCAGGCGCGCGATCTCCTGGCCGTCGCGGGTAATCACGATGTCGCCGGAGGGCGTGCCCACGCGGCTCCAGCTCAAGGACACGCTCTTGTTGTCCATCGCGGTACGGCTGGCGCCACGGCGCAGCGCCACGGGCTCGGACAAGGAGGTGCCCGCCATGTCGTACTGACCCGCGGGCGGCAACGCGCCCAGGTGCGCCAGCAGCGTCGGCGCGGCGTCGGCGGCGCTCGGCAGGCCGTACCAGGCGTTGTTCCAGGCGCCATCGACAGCCTCGTCGTCGGCGCTGCCGCCCAGCAGCGGCGAGCGGTTCATCGCCAGCAACGTCGTCTTGTTGCGCGACAGCGGCAGGCCATCGCTGCCGCCGGTGCGGTCCAGGCCATGGCTGGTGGCCACCACCACCAGCCAGTTCTCGTCCGGATGGGCGGCGCCGCGCCCGGCCACCTGCTTGAGCAGCGCACCGATGGCCTCGTCGGTCTGGCGCAACGTGGCGCGATAGCCATCGCCAAAGCCGGCGTTGGCGGCCGCGCGCTCGGCCGCGCCGAACTGCGCCACCACCACGTCATAGCCCTCGGCGATGCGGTCGCGCGCCTGGCTGGCGACACAGGCATCGACCCCGGCGCAGTCCGTCAGGCTCTGCAGATAGCCGGCGTCGCGGTCGGCGCCGACCAGGCCGGCCAGCAGCGGCGAGTTGAAGGCCGCCGCGACGCGCATCGCCGGCCTGGCGGTCTTGACGCGCTGGAACAGGGTCGCCGTTTTGGCCGATTGTCCCTGCGCATTGCTGCGCACGCCGTGCTGATCGGCCCACTGGCCGGTCAGCAGCGTGGCCCAGCCCGGCACCAGCAGCGTCGGCTGCTGCGTCACGCCCCCAGTCACGCCGCCGGTCCAGGAACGGGTGGCCGTCAGTTGCGCCAGATTGGGCAGCGATTTGTCCGCCACGCTCTGGCGATAAGCGTCATAGGTCAGGCCATCGACGCCGATGAACAGCACCTTGGCATGCGCGCCGCTGCCCGGTTGCGACGCGGGCGGCGCCGCGTCATCGTCACTGCCGCCATCGCCGCCGCAACCGGCCAGCGCGCCCAGGGCCGCAAGCGCCGCGCACCAGCGTTTCCACTTCAATACCTGCATGTTCTTTCCCTCTCGAAACCCGCTTTGTGGGTGGCCCACATAGTGGCTGCGCAAGGTGAAAGACCGATGAAGCGAAGAAAGGAATCGTTGATCGACGGATCAGTTTTTTTTCTGCTGCGACACAGATGGCAATAAAAACAAGGGACCGGCTGGCCGGTCCCTTGTCTGGCGCCGGGCCGCTCGCCGCGGCCCGCGCATCAGGCGCCGATCTTGACGCCGGTCAGATAGCCGACCGATGCGCCGAAGCCGTCCTTGTAGTTGGCCTTGACCAGCGGTTCCAGGGTCGGCCGCACCACCGCGTGCACCCCGCCCCAATCGGCCGCGTGCTGGAAATTGCTGGTGATGTAGGTCCAGCCATTGATCTCGTCGACCGCCTGCAGGCCGGTCGATTCGGCCGCCACCGGGCACGACAGCAGGCGCGAGAGCTGCTTGGTGTCGACGTTATAGGCCCACAGGAAGTTGTTGACGTGGCCACCGCTGTCCTCGCCCACGAACAGGGTGCGCAGCTTCTCCGAGAACTTGAGATTGTCCGGATTGGAGATCCGGTCGGCATTGTGGGTATTGCCCAACGCGTCGGCCGGAGAGATCGGCGCGCCCACCAGCTCGGGCACCGCGGCCATATCGACCGGCACCCATTCGCTGTCGATGGCCTGGCCGTCGGTATCGACCTGACCGGCCTTCAGGTGCAACTGATAGACCGCGCCGGCAGAGTTGGCCTGCACCTGCATGCCGGCCACGGTGCCGTCGATCATCGACTTCTCGATGCGCGACATGGCGCTGTAGGCGATCTTGTCCTTGGCGTTGACGGTGGTGCCTTCCATCTTGGTGAAGCCCAGCGAACCGCCGACCAGCGCGGCATAGCGGTGCGTTTCCAGGAAAGCCGCGGCCTGGCGGCGGCCCGGCAGCAGCTTGACCCAGTTGTTGCCGCCGCTGTAGCGGATCCTGGTGAAGCTGTTGTCGCCGGGGTCCACGGTGCGCACATCCATGATGTCCGCCGCGGTCAACTGGTCGGCCAGCTCCTTGACTTCAGCGCTGGTGGCATGGCCCAGCTTGATCCAGGTCAGCGTAGCCGCGCCCGGACCGGTGCCCGAGGTCTGGGTCCACTTGGCCACGTACAGCGTGCCGGACGACAGATCGGCCTTGCGGTCCGCCACGAACATGAACAGGCCGCCGTTGGTGGCATCATCGCCCATCAGCGCGGTACGCTGGTCGGGCATGATCTGGACCAGCTCATGCGAGATGCGGCCCATGCAATAGTGTTTCTTGATGCTGCCGGTGCCGTCCGGATTCACCGTCACTTCCGGCATATGGCCGTAGTGGTACGGATTGGCCTTGTTGGGATCGCCGAACAGGTTCTGGCTATAGGCCTGGAACTGCGCATCGCCAGCGGCAACGGTGGCGTCGGGCTCGTACTCCTCGCTGGACAGGTGCGTGTTCCAGGGCGACAGGCTGGCGCCACAGGTGATCCACAGGCCGTTGACCGACGAGGTATCGACGTTGCTGTACTTGACCAGGCTGAGCTTGCCGGTGGCGGGGTCTTGCGCCAGCGTCAGCACCGCGATGGGCGACGGCAGGCGGCCATACATGTCGGCGCCGGATTGGTCCATCGATTGGTACTCGAACTGCACCACGGCGAACAGGGTGTTGCCATTGACGCCGGGCACCGTAGGCGCTTCCAGCTTGAGCAGCGACATGCCATCCGGACAGTTCGAAAAGAACTGGCGGGCCTGGGCCGGCACCGAATTGTCCATGATCGGCGCGCCGTTGTTGTCGAAATAGCCGCCGGCGATGATGCTGCCGCCATTGCCGTCCGGCACCGAGTCGCCCGTCATGAAAAACGACTCGTAGCCCAGATCGATCTTGCGCGTGGAACCATCGCTGAAGGTCAGGACCATGGCCGAGCCCACGGTGGTGCGCGCCATCAGCTCGGGGGTGGCCAGCGTCGGCGCGGCCATCGACGTGAAGGCGGCAGAGGTGAACGTCACGCCCGGCGCCGGCGTGGAGGGGCTGTCGTCATCATCGTCGCTCGAGTTGCAGCCCGCCAGCAGAGCGGTCATGCCGACGCCGCCCAGCGGCAGCATCGGCGCACCGCCCAGCATCTTCAAAAGGCGGCGGCGATTGGCGTGTGTCATGTCTTGCATCGTGGTTTCCTGTGCGAAGGGATCAGTACCGCGGACCCAGGGCGGCCCGGCTGCCGGCCTGCGCTGCAAGGCGCCTGCATGCCGATACGCGCTGAACCGCGACGTGCCGGCATGCTAGAGAGACGCGATGTAAGCTTGATGACAGTGCGTTGCGGGAATTCTGAAAGAAGCGCGGCCGCGCCATCGCATGGTTGTCATGATGGACGGCTAGAGTCGGCCACATTTCCGCCCTGCCGCTTCACGCTCTGCCCATGCCCTTGTCCCTGTGCCCGTCGCTGCCCTCGGCCCCCGCCGCCTGCCGTGTTCTTGCCCTCCTGGCGCTGGCCGCCGGCCTGGGCGTGTGGGGCGCGGTCCTGTTCGCGCCCGCACCCACCGCCCTGCTCGCCGCCATCGCGGCGCCCGCGCCGCGCGCCGCCAACAATACGTCGGTGGCCCTGTGGTTCGGCCGCGATGAAGTGCTGCGCACGCAGATCAGCGTGCTCGGCGTCATCGCCGCCGGTCCCGACGGCGCCGCGGTGTTCAGCGTCGACGGCGGCCCGCCCGTGGCCTGGCGCGTGGGCGACGAAATCGCGCCCGGCATCTTGCTCAGGGACATCGGCGCCGAGGCCGTCACGGTCGAGCAAGGCGGCCGCGCTAATCGCCTGGCCGCGCCGGTGTCGCCGGCACCAGAAGGCGCCATCGTGCGCACCGCGCCGTGACGCCCGCGCCTCATATTGCTGTCATATTTCATGTCCACAATCGCACGCTTCTCACTGCAATACCGGAGTCGTGAAGTGCGCCAGTCATCGCGCGGGCCCGCCCGCCAGCAAGGTTTCACCCTGATCGAGATCATGGTGGTCATCGTGATCATGGGGATTCTTGCCGCCCTGATCGTGCCGCGCGTGCTGGATCGTCCCGACCAGGCGCGCCAGGTCGCCGCGCGCCAGGACATCGGCGGCATCATGCAGGCGCTCAAGCTCTATCGCCTCGACAATGGCCGTTACCCGACCACCGCTCAAGGCCTGCGGGCGCTGGTGGAAAAGCCCGAAGGCGCCTCCGGCTGGCGTGGCTACCTGGACAAGCTGCCGAATGACCCCTGGGGCCATCCGTACCAATACCTGAGCCCTGGCGTCAAAGGCGACATCGACGTGTTCTCGTTCGGCGCCGACAACAAGCCCGGGGGAGAAGGCGGCGATGCCGACATCGGTTCGTGGGAACTCTGAGCGCGGCTTCACGCTAGTCGAAGTCCTGGTGGTGCTGGTGATCGTGGCCATCGCCGCCAGCATGGTCAGCCTGTCCATCGGCAAAGGCGCCGATCCGCTGCGCGAGGACGCGCGGCGCCTGGCCGACGCCTTCACCGTGGCCGAAGGCGAGGCGCGCAGCGACGGCCGCCCGATCCGCTGGCTGCCCGCCAGCGGCGGCTGGTCGTTCGAGCGCCGGGGGCGCTCCGCCGCGCCGACCGCCCAGGATGACTCGCCCCTGCCCGCGGACAAGCTGGAACGCGACGAGGTGCTGCGGCCGCAAGCCTGGCGAGCGGGCCCGGTGCAATGGCATCTGTCGCCCGAACGCCCGCTGCGCTTCAATACCGAATGGGTGGCCGACCCGTTCAGCGTGCAACTGCGCGCGGGCGATTCGCGCGTGACGTTGACGCGCGACGCCGCCGGACATTATGAGATCCACTGATTCCCCCCTTCCGCGTAGCCGCCGGCGCCAACGCCAGCGCGGCTTCACCCTGATCGAGGTGCTGGTGGCCCTTGCCATCATCGCCGTTGCGATGGGCGCCGCGCTGCGCGCCACCGGCGTCATGGCGGCCAATAATCGCGCGCTGCAGGACAAGACCCTGGCGCTGCTGGCGGCGCAGAACGCACTGACCCAGTTGCGGCTGGAGCAAACTCTGCCGCGCGCCGGCACCCAGACCGTGCCCTGTCCGCAGGGCGGCCTGGCGCTGCAATGCGAACTGGTGTTCACCAATTCGCTGAACCGCAGCTTCCGCCAGGTCGCGGTCAAGGTGCGCGACAGCGCCAACGGCGCCGCGCTGCTGCAGTTGGACGGCCTGCTGTCGAGCCTGCGATGATGCCGCGCCGCGCCACCGCCCGCCGCCAGGCCGGTTTCACCCTGATCGAAGTGCTGGTCGCCCTGGCCTTGATGGCGCTGGTCAGCCTGATGGCCTGGCGCGGCCTGGACAGCGTTTCCCGGGCGCGCGACTGGATCGCGCGCCAATCCGACGACACCGACGCCATCGCCCGCGCTCTCGGCCAGATGGGACGCGATGTGGAGCTGGCGTACAACGGTCCGTCGTTTGCCGCGCCCGGCATCGACGACCGCGTCTTTACCTCGGGCGTACGGTTGCTGCGCGGTGCCGCCGGGGCGCAGATCCTGGAGATCCTGCGTCCCGATCCGGACGGCGACGGCCGCTGGCAGCGGGTGCAATGGTCGGTGCGCCAGGACGGCCTGTGGCGCGCCAGCGGCGTCCCCGCCGAACAGGGGCCGCTGCCGCCGGTCGACGCCGGCGTATTGCTGCTTCCCGGCGTGCGCGCGCTGGCGTTGCGCGGCTGGGTCGCCGGAACGGGCTGGACGGATACGCGCTCGCCCTTCTCCGCCACGCCCGGCGGCATCGAGATCACGCTGGAGCGCGGCACGGCCGGCGATGCGCGGCGCTACAGCCGCATCCTGGAGCTGCCATGAGTCCGCTCCCACCGCGCGAACGCGGCGCCGCGGTGGTCAGCGCGCTGATCGTCGTGGCCATCGTCGCGGCGCTGACCACCAGCCTGTTCCAGCGCCAGACCGCCAGCACCCGCCGCATCGAAAACGAGATGGCGCGCGTGCAGGCGCGCATGCTGCTGGCTGGCGGCATCGACTGGGCGCGACTGGTGATACGCGACCACGGCCGGCGCGAATCGACCACGCGCGGCGACCAGATCTGGGCCACGCCGGTGCTCGACACCCGCATCGAGCGTCCCGGCGACGACCGCGTGGCGGTTTTCTCGGGCCAGGTGCAGGACGAACAGGGCAAATACAACCTAAGCAACCTGGCCAGCCACGGCGTGCCGCAGCCGGAACAGGAACGGGTGCTGCGGCGCCTGCTGGACCTGCAGCGCCTGCCGGACACGCTGGCCGCGCGCATCATCGAGGTCATCGCCGCCAGCCAGCCGCCAGCGCAGCCCGCCGACGCCCCGGTGCAAGGCGGCCAGGTGCCGCAGGCGCGCGCGCCACTGCCGCGCGGCATCGACGACGTCAGCGCGCTGCTCGGCCTGGAGGCGGCCCCGCGCAACGCCCTGCGCCGCACGATGACAGTGCTGCCGGTGGCCACCAGCGTCAACGTCAACACCGCGCCGCCCGAAGTCATCGCAGCGCTGGTGCCCGGCCTGTCGCTCAGCCAGGCGCGCGCCCTGACCGGCGAGCGCGATCGCGGCAACTGGTTCAACAACAGCGGCGACTTCGCCAACCGCCTGGCCGCCACTGGCGTCAAGACGCCGGCGCCAGCCGTAACCACCGCCAGCGGCTGGTTCCTGGCCAGCGGCGCGGTCGTTTACGAACGGGCCCGCGTCTCGATGCAGGCGCTGATCCGCAGCGCGCCGCCAGCCGCGCCCGATACCCTCTGGACGAGAGAGAACCCTTGAAGAACTCCCTGCGCATCGCGCTGGTTCCCCTGGCCGAACTCGGCCCCGCATCCCTGCTGCCCTATGCCTGGTTCGATCGCCGCGGCCGCTGCGCGCGCCAGGGCGAACTGAGCCTGCAAGCGCTGGGCCAGGCCTATCCGCAAGCGGCCTGCGAAGCCGTGCTGCATCCTGGCGACGTCATCACCGCCACGGTGCAGGTGCCCGCGGTGGCCAAGGCACGCTTCGCCGCCGCCGTGCGCGGCGCGCTCGAACCGCTGGTGCTCAGCGACCTGGACGAATTGGCCATCGGCCACGGCGCGCGCGCCGCCGACGGCCAGGTGCCGCTGGCCTGGGCGCCGCGCGCGCCGGTGCGCCAGGCCTGGCAACTGCTGAACGCGCAAGGCCTGCGCACCCACGCCCTGATCGCGCCGCAGACCCTGGCGCCGGGTGAGCCGGCGCCGCTGCGCGACCCGGCCGACCCACGCTGGCTCGCCCCCTCGCCGCCATGGTCGCTGGCCATGCCGCAGCTGGCGCCCGCGCGCGTTTCGCGCTGGCGTCCGGTTTGGCGCTGGGGCGCGGCCGCCGCGCTGGTATGGATCGGCGGCCTGAACCTGCACGCCGCGCAGTTGCGCGGCGAAGCCCAGGCGCTGCGCGATGACATGCACCGCCAGGTGCAGGCGGCATTTCCCGAAATCCCGGTGATCCTGGATCCGGCGCGCCAGGCGCAGCAGGGACTGGACACGCTGCGCAGCCGCCGCGGCGGCGCCAATGACGGTGATTTCCTGCCCCTGGCGCGCGCCGCCGCCCAGACGCTGCCCTTTGCCGCCGACAATGTCGCGCGGCTGTCGTACGGCGAACAGGCATTGACCCTGCAACTGGCCGACACCGGCGCCCAGGCCCAGCGCGTGGCCGAAACCCCAGCCCTGATCCAGCAGGCCGCCGCGCAGGGCCTGAAGCTGGAACGCGGCGATACCGACAACACCTGGCGCATCACGCGCAGCCAACCATGACACCGATCGAACGCCTGGGCGCCCGCTGGCGCGCCGCCTTCAAACCCCTGGCCCCCGCGGCCGACCGCGCGCGCCAGCGCTACCTGGCCCTGGCTCCGCGGGAACGGCGGCTGGTCAACGGCGCCGGCCTACTGCTGGGGCTGGCGCTGGTCTTCACGCTGCTGGTCGAACCGGCGCTCGGCACCGTGCGCAAGCTGCGCGAAGAACTGCCGCGCCTGCACGGCCAGGCCGCCCTCGTGGCCGACTTGGCCACCCAGGCGACGGCCCTGCGCAGGCAGGCCGCCGCGCCCGCCACCGCACTGCCGACAGCGACCGATCTCGGCGCCAGCCTGGAACGCGCCGGCCTGCCTGCCGACCACTGGAAACTGGAGCCGGCCGGCCAGGGCGACAGTGTCACGCTGGCGGTCAGCGAACTCCCCGCGTCGGCGTTGCTGCGCTGGCTGGAGCTCAGTGCCTCCGACTGGGGATTGGCGGTCAGGGAGATCGCCCTGACGCGCGCCACCAACGCCAACGGCCGGCCCCTGCCGGGCCTGGTGAACGGCCGCGTCACGCTTGCCCTGCCGACGCGGCAGGCGCGCTCCTGATGCGCTGGCCCCGTCTGCCCAAGCGCGCCGGCCTGGCGCTGGCCTGCGGCGCCAGCGCCGCGGTCGCCGCGGCCGCCGTGCTGCCGGCGCGCTGGCTGCTGGCCTGGCTGCCAGCCGATGCCCCGGTGACGCTGGCCGATGCCGGCGGCACCCTCTGGAGTGGCAGCGCCTGGATCGCGCTCGGGCCGCCCGGCGCGCGCCGCGTGCTGCCGCAGGCCGTGCACTGGCAATGGCATTGGGCGTCGTTGACGCTGGAACTGTCGCACCCCTGGCTGCAGGGCCCGTTGCGCGCCAGCCTGGACGGGGCCGGGGTCCGCGTGTCGGCGCAATCGCTGCGGCTGCCGGCCACGGTGCTGCCGGCACTGGGCGCCCCCTGGAACACGCTCGCGCCCGAAGGCACGGTGGAAGTCCGCTGGCAGGCGCTGCGCCTGGGCGGCGCGCTGCCCGATGCGCCGCTGGCCGAATTGCGCTGGCGCGACGCTGCCACCGCCCTGTCGCCGCTGGCACCGATCGGCACCTATGTGTTGCGGCTGCATGGCAATGGCCGCGCCGGCGCCACCTTGGCGCTCAGCACCGAAAGCGGTCCCCTTGCAGTCACCGGCCAGGGCAGCATCACCACCCGCGGCGTGCGCTTCCAGGGCCAGGCGAGCTTTGCCGCCACGGCCAGTCCGGACGACCGCGCGGCGCTGGATGGCCTCATGTCGACCCTGGGCCGGCGCAGCCGCGATACGGTGGTGTTCGGCACCGGCAAATAGCGCCGCCAGGGCTCGCGGCACGGACCTGGCGTTGCGCGCCGGCCACGCGCGCGCCATTGCAAGACGGATTCACAGGCGCTCGCCAGCAGCAGCCTTGAGGAATCTCGGACCGGCTCTCGATTGACGCAAAAACACATCAAACATAACGTTTTGAATGATTTTTGCAGCCGTGGTTTTCCGCTTTTTCCCCATGCCGTACCGCCCCGCTTTCTCCCGGCGCCCTGCGCGCCGCCCCCGGCCGGCCGCGCCCGCCGGGTCGATGGCGCGCGGCCTGGCGGACCTCGGTTCCTGTCCTTTCTGAACTCGCCATGGCCGGGGCCCGTCCCGCATGCCTGGCGGCGCCTGTCTCCTGGAACCCGTCCATCCAATGCCTTCTTCCAAGCTTTCCGTCTTCCCTTCCCGCATGCCCGTCCGGCTCGCCGCGCTGGCCGCGGCCCTGACCGCCGCCTGGGCCGCCCAGGCACAGACCGGCGCCGCCCCCACCCTGGCCCCGATCACCGTCATCGACCGCTCCAACCAGGCCTCGACCCGGCCCGGCGCCTTGCGCGACGAACTCGTCAAGACCGAATCCATCAGCGAACGCGCCATCGAGAAAGCCGGCGCCACCAACGTCAACGAGGCGCTCGACAAGAATCCCGGCATCGCGGTCCAGGTCGAGTGCTCGATCTGCAACGTCCGCAACATCCTGCTCAACAACCTGCCTGGCCGCTATACCACCCTGATGATCGACGGCGTGCCGATCTTCTCCTCGGTGTCCTCGGCCTACGGGCTGGACAGCGTCAGCGTCTACGGCGTCGAGCGCATCGATGTGGCGCGCGGCGCCGGCGCCAGCCTGATCGCGCCCGAAGCCCTGTCCGGCTCGGTCAACATCGTCAGCAAGCGCCCCACCGAGGCCGAGAATCGCGCCCGCGCGCAGATCGGCAGCTATGGGTCGCGCCAGGGCGATGCCTATCTGGCCCGACCGTTCGACGGCGGCGCCATCACCGCGACGCTCAACTACAACAAGCATGATTCCGTCGATGCCGACCACAACGGCATCTCCGAATACACCGGCTACGACCGCCGCCTGGGCGGTATCGGCTTCTTCCTGGACGACGCCGGCGGTTTCAAGGTGCGCGGCCGGCTCGACGTGGTCAACGAAAAGCGCGGCGGTGGGGCACTCGGCACCGACTATTCCGCCATCAAGCACAGCACCACGGGCAACCCCTTCGACTGGCGCGGCGGCGTGCATGGCTCGCCCGACCGCGACGGCTGGGTCCATCCCCAGGACGGCGGCATCGTGGCCTACGACGAGGGCCCCGGCGGCGACCGCGGTGGCCGCGGCGGCATGTCCGAGATCATCTTCACCGACCGGGTGCAATTCATTTCCACCGGCGAAAAACGCTTCGGCGACAGCCTGCTGCGGCTGGCCGTAGGGGCCGCCGAGCACAAGCAGGACAGCTTCTACGAACTGGCCACCTACATCGCCCGCCAGAAGCAGTACTACGCCGAGGCGAGCTGGCAGACGCCCATCGCGGGCTGGCTGACCACCCTGGGCGCCAACTTCCGCTACGAAGACCTTAGAAGCCACGGCAGCATGGAAGACGGCACCCCGGTAAGCGGCGTCGACGACTACACCTACCGCACCCCGGCGCTGTTCCTGCAGGCATACCGCGCCCTGCTGGACGACGCGCTCGAGATCAACGGTTCCGTGCGCTACGACCGCCACAACGTCTTCGGCGGCATCACCTCGCCGCGCCTGAACGCCCTCTACCACCATACCGATCGGCTCTCCAGCCGCTTCAGCGTCGGCAAGGGATTCCGCGCGCCCACCAGCTTCTTCGAGCAGGAACACGGCATCCTCAACACCATCCGCATCGACCGCCAGATATCCAGGCCCGAGGAATCGCTCAACGCCAGCTACGCGCTCAACTATGCCGACGACCGTCTCGCGGTGACCGGCTCATACAACTACAACCGCATCAAGAACTTCGCCATGCTCGACCCCGACCAGCAGGACGCGGCCGGCAACGACATCACGCTGTTCTCCAGCTCACGCCAGCCAGTCATCGTACAGGGCGTGGACCTGACGATGTCCTACCTGTTGACGCCGGCCCTGAGCGTGATGGCGGCGGCCGAGGCCTTCAACTATCGCTTCCCCGCCAAGACCCTGACCTTCGCGCGTCCCAACGCCAAGGCCTACCTGGGCCTGGACTACGACCGCGGCAACTTCGACTTCAACGCCAAGCTGGTCTGGACCGGGCCGATGAACCTGCGCAAGTTCCACGACGACGGCTCCGGCCAGCAGGATCGCTACAACCTCGACGGCACGCCCAAGCGCGAGAAGAGCCCGGGCTTCTTCACCCTCGACCTGCGTGGCGAGTACGCCATCAACAAGCACTTCACGCTCTACGCCGGCGTCGACAACCTGTTCGACTACAAGCAGTCGGACAAGGAAAGCCCGCTGTTCGTCGACAGCAGCGGGCAGCTTGACGTCATCCAGTTGTGGGGGCCGAGCCGCGGGCGCTACCTGTACGCCGGCACCAAGCTGAGCTTCTGATGCGGCGCATCCTGTCGCGGGCCTGGCTGGCGTTGTGCGCGGCGCCCGTGATCGCCGGCGCCCAGCCCTGGCCGGCGGCGCGGCCACCGGCGGGGCGGGCATGGGACTTCTCGCTCCCCGCGCTGGACGGCGGCAGCTTCGTGCGGCTGTCGGCCCTGCACGGGCCGGCGCTGGTGAATTTCTGGAGCCGCGATTGCCCGCCGTGCGTCACCGAGTTGCCGCGGCTGCAGCGATTCGCCGACGCCCATCCGGGCTGGACGGTGCTGCTCGTCAGCACCGACAGCTCCGCCGCCGCCGCCGAGTTCGTGCAGCGCCATGGCCTGCGCCTGCCGGTGCTGCGTCCGGGCGCCAATGTCATCGCCCTGATGCGCGCCGCCGGCAACCGCCGCGGCGCCCTGCCCTTCACCGTGGCAACCCGGATCGGACGCATCTGCGGGGAGCAGCTCGGCGCCCTGTCCGGCGCTGACCTCAAACGCATCGCCAGCGGTTGCGCGCCGGCGCCAGCCAGGCCGGGCGCCGCAACGCCCTGACCCCACGCCGCCGCGCCTATGCGTCGCGTGTCACCCGCAGGATTTCTTCCGGCGAGGTCTCGCCGCTTTCCACCCAGCGCGCGCCGTCCTCGCGCATGCTGAGCATGCCGGCGGCGCCAGCGGCGCGGCGTAGCGCGCGTTCGTCGCTGCCTTCATGGATCAGGCGGCGGGCCTGGTCATCGACCGTGAACAATTCGTGAATGCCGGAACGGCCCGCATAGCCGGTATGGTTGCAGGCCGCGCAGCCCACCGGCTGGAATACCCGCGCCCCATCCTGGGTGACCGGCTTCTTGCATGCCGGGCACAGCTTGCGCACCAGGCGCTGGGCCAGCACGCCCAGCAGCGACGACGACAACAGAAAGGGCTCCACGCCCATGTCGGTCAGGCGCGTGACCGCCGACACCGCGTCGTTGGTGTGCAGGGTGGCCAGCACCAGGTGGCCGGTGAGCGAAGCCTGCACCGCGATCTGCGCGGTCTCCAGGTCGCGGATTTCACCGATCATGATGACATCCGGGTCCTGCCGCAGGATGGCACGCAGCGCCAGCGCGAAGCTCATGTCGATCTTGGCATTGACCTGGGTCTGGCTGATGCCGGGCAGGTCGTACTCGATCGGGTCTTCCACGGTCAGGATATTGCTGGTGGCGGCATCCAGCCGGCTTAGCGCCGCGTACAGCGTGGTGGTCTTGCCGCTGCCGGTGGGCCCCGTCACCAGCACGATGCCGTGCGGCTGGCGGATCAGGCGATCTAGCTGGCGCAGCACGCCGGGCGCCATGCCCAGCCTTTCCAGTTGCAGCCGGCCGGCCTCCTTGTCCAACAGGCGCAGCACCGCGCGTTCGCCGTGACCGGTGGGCAGCGTCGACACCCGAACGTCAATTGGCCGGCCGCCCACCCGCAACGCGATGCGGCCGTCCTGCGGCAGTCGCTTTTCGGCGATGTCCAGGTGCGCCATGATCTTGATGCGCGAGATCAGCGCCGCGTGCAGCGCCTTGCGCGGCGACACCACATCGCGCAGCGTGCCGTCGACGCGGTAGCGCACCACCGAATGGGTCTCGAACGGCTCGATGTGGATGTCGCTGGCGCCATCGCGCGCCGCTTGCGCGAACAGCGCGTTGATCATGCGGATCACCGGCGCGTCGTCCTGCGCGTCCAACAGGTCGGCCACCTCGGGCATGTCCTGCAGCAGGCGGTCCAGGTCGATCTCGTTTTCGGCCACGCCCATCACCGAGGCGGCGTCCTCGGCGTGGCTGTAGGCCGCCGCCAGCAGGGTTTCCAGCGCCTCGTCATCGACCTGCGTCACGGCGATGTCGCCATGGCAGCGGCGGATCTCGCGCACCGCCCATTCCGGCGTGCGCGGGCTCACGGTCAATTGCGCATGGCCCGCGCGCAGCGACAGCACCGCCCGCTGCGCCCGCGCCCACGCGTACGGCAAGGGATGCGCGCTCATAGATGCGAGACCAGTTCGCCCTTGAACCCCAGTTCCTTGAGCAGCGCGGTGGCGGTCGAGATGGTGCCGGGATCGCGCGATACCTGGCTGCGCACCACGTAGCCCATGCCGCCAGGCCCGGTCTGCACATAGGCCTGCAGACCGCTGGCCTGGACCCGCCGGGCAATGCGGTCGGCCTCGCCGCGCGTCTTGACCGAGGCAAACTGCAACGTCGCGCTGCTGGTATCGACCTCGCCATAGAGCGAAGCCGGATCGCGTGCCACGCTCACGCCCAGCGGCAGATTGGCGCGGATCGGCAGCGACGGATCGCTGGTCTGGCGCGCGGCCGGGTACTGGCGCACCGCGAACGACTCGACCGTGACGGGCGGCGGTCGCCGCATGGTCTCGGCCAGGTGCTCGGGTCGCATGTCGTAGGCATTGTTCGACACCGACGGCGCCGCGCCCGGCGGCGGCAGCATCGGCGCCTGCATGTTCGGCAGCAGCCAGTGGTCGCCCGGCTGGGCGATGCCCTGGGCGCGGCGCATGTAGTCGTAGCGGTCCATCGTCACGCCAGCGCTCTGGCGCGCATCGCGCACCACGTAGGGCCGCAGGAACACCATCAGGTTGGTCTTGGTGCGCTTGCGGCTGTCGTACTTGAACAGCGACCCCAGCACCGGAATCGAACTCAGGCCCGGCACGTTGTTGGAGGTCAGCGTCACATTGTCTTCCAGCAGGCCGCCCAGCACGATGATCTGGCCGTCGTCGATCAGCACGCTGGTATCGATGGCGCGCTTGTTGGTGACGATGCCGGTGGTCGCCGACGAACTGCTTTCGTCGATGCTGCTGACTTCCTGGTAGATGTCGAGCTTGACCGCGCCGCCTTCGGAAATCTGCGGTCGGATGTTCAGCTTCAGGCCGACGTCCTCACGCTGGATGGTCTGGAACGGATTGTTGTTGTTGCCGCCATTGGTGACGTACTGCCCGGTCACGAACGGCACCGTCTTGCCCACCAGGATGCTGGCGGACTGGTTGTCCAGCGTCAGCAGGTTTGGCGTGGACAGGATGTTGGCCTCGCCGCTGTTCTGCATGGCGCGGGCCAGCACGCCCAGGTTGATGACCTTGTTGCCCAGCACGTCGACCGTGCCCTTGACCAGGCCCAGGCTCAGGCCGCCGCCGAGCGCGTCGATCGAGGTCGGGCCCTTGCCCGAGAGGCCGCTGCCGCCCAGGTTGGTGCCGCCGATGAAGCTGGTGCCGCCGCTGTTGATGTTGCCGGCGCCGGTCATCCACTGGATGCCGAATTCCGCCGCCGCCTGTTCGCTGACCTCGACGATCAGGCTTTCCACCAGCACCTGCGCGCGGCGCTGGTCGAGCTGGTCGATCACTTCGCGCAGGCTGCGGTACAGCGGCTCGGGCGCCGCGATGATCAGCGAGTTGGTGGCCGGATCGGCCTGGATGGTGGCCCCCCCCGCGGAATACGACACCGCCTGGTTGCCGGAGTCGTCGCGCGCGATGCGTTCCTGGTCGCCCGACAGGCCGCCCTTGGCGCTGCCGGATGAATTCGACGCGTTGGAGGACATGCCCAACCCGGTATTGCCGCTGCCGCCGGACGCCTGCGCCGGCCGGTTGGCGCCGCCCTGTCCGAGGGCGCCGCCCGTGCCGCCCGCGGGGCTCGATCCCGGCGCCGAATTGGCCTGCCCGGCCAACAGACCGCCCAGCACTTCGGCGATGCGCGTGGCCTGGGCATTGCGCATGTAGACCACATGCAGATTACCCGCGCGGTTCTGCTGTGCGTCCAGCTTCATGATCAGGTCGCGCGCCAGGCGCGTGCGCGCCGGGCTGCCCGCGCGGATCAGCACGCTGTTGCTGCGCGGATCGGCCACCACGGCGATGCGCTGGGTCGGGTCGCTGCTCTGCGTGTCCAGCAACTGCGAGGCCAGGATGGCGATATCCGAGGCGATGCCCGAGCGCACCGGCACCACGTCAGTGTCGATCGAACTGGGCACGTCGATGCGCGCGATCACCGCCGCGATGCGGTCGAGATTGTCGGCGTAGTCGGTCACCACCAGCGTGTTGTTGCCGGGATACGCGTTGATGGGATTATTGGGCGGCACCATCGGGCGCAGCACCGGCACCAGGTTGGCGGCGTTCTCGTACTTCAGCGGGAACACCCGAGTCAGCATCTCGCCGCTGTTGCCCGAACCGCCGCGCGCGAAAGCCGCGACCGGCACCGGCCCCTTGGCCGCGCCGCCCGTCGCCGGACGCGGATCGCCCACCACCGCGCTGCCCTGCAGCTTGGCATCGGCCTCGGGCACCACGCGCGTCACGCCGTCCACATCGACGATGGCGAAGCCCTGCAACCGCAGCGCGCCGGTCAGCATCGACAGCGCCTGGGCGCTGTCGACCGGCCGGTCCGATACCAGCGTGAGCTTGCCCTTCACGCGGGGATCCACCAGGAAATTGCGCTTGGTGAACAACGACAGCGCACGCAGCACGGCGGGAATATCCGTGTCGACGAAATTCAGGCTGACGCGATTGTCCGCCTGTTGAGCATGGGCCTTGCCGGCCATGGGTCCGAGTTGGCTTGCCGCAAGCAAGACCGCAAGGCTGAGTTGCGCGATATGACGCATGACGAGATGTGCCTGAGACGTGAAGTCGGGTGAAAAAACGTGAAAGCGCGTCGGAGTATACGGGGTGACACTGCAACACTACGGTCATAATCGAAAGGCAAGGTGACGGGCTGCAAAGCCTTTATTTACGGGCCTTTCCGCCAATCGGCGTGGACCCGAGCCACCTTCCCACCATGCCATCCTTTCGTTACGAAGCGACTGACGCGCTCGGCAAAATCGTGCAGGGCACGATCGACGCCGACAGCGAGCGCGGCGCCCGCAACCAGTTGCGCAGCCGCGGCCTGCTGCCGCTTTCCACCTCGCCCGCGGCGCGCGCCGAGGGCCTCGGCGCGGCGTTGCGCACGCGCCTGTCGGACGCCGACCTGGCCTGGCTAACGCGCCAGCTCGCCAGCCTGCTGGCCGCGCGCCTGCCGCTGGACGCCGCGCTCAGCGCCACGCTCGAACAGGCCGAGAAAAAACACATCGCCGCCACGCTCGAAGGCGTGCGCGACGATGTGCGCGCCGGCCATCGCCTGTCCACCGCGCTGGCCTCGCGCCCGCGCGACTTCCCCGAGATCTACCGCGCCCTGATCGGCGCCGGCGAGGAATCCGGCGACCTGGCGCAGGTCATGGAGAAACTGGCGGACTACATCGAAGAACGCAACACCCTGCGCAGCAAGGTCATGACGGCGTTCATCTACCCCGCCGTGGTCGCCTGCGTCTCCGTCATCATCGTGATCTTCCTGCTGGGCTACGTCGTGCCGCAGGTGGTGTCCGCCTTCAACCACGCCAAGCAGCAATTACCGCTGCTGACACGCATCATGCTGGCGCTGTCGGACTACGTGCGCGACTGGGGCCTGGCCACCGGCGCCGCCATCGCACTGGCCATCATGCTGTGGCGCTATTCCCTGCGCGCGCCCGCGGCGCGCCGCGCCTGGCACGCCCGCGTCCTGCGCCTGCCCCTGGCCGGCCGCTTCGTCCTCGGCGTCAACGCCGCGCGCTTCGCCTCGACCCTGGCCATCCTCTGCGGCAGCGGCGTCGCCCTGCTCACCGCCCTGGACGCCGCCCGCCGCACCCTCGGCAACGACGTCCTGCGCGGCGCCGTCGACGAAGCCGCGGCCCGCGTGCGCGAAGGCGCGTCCCTGTCGGCCTCGCTGGCCGCGCAGAAAGCCTTCCCCTCGCTTCTCATCCACCTCATCGCCAGCGGCGAAAAGACCGGCCAGCTTCCCGAACTGCTGGACCGCGGCGCCCAGAACCTGTCGCGCGACCTGGAACGCCGCGCCATGGCCATGACCGCCCTGCTCGAACCCGCCCTCATCCTGCTGATGGGCGGCTTCGTCCTGCTGATCGTGCTGGCCGTGATGATGCCGATCCTGGAAATGAACCAGTTGATCCGCTAGACGCACAAAAGGAAAAGGCCCGCGTCCACCCGCGGGCCTCGGAGATCAAACACGAACGCCAGCAGGCACATCAAAGCAGCGAAACGAAGCAGCGGCGCGCAAACAAGCAAAGACCCGCGCACCAAAGAAAAAGCGGCGCCCCAAAGCCGCCGCCCTCCCATCCACTATCTCTTGCCCCCAGCGCGAAGCGACACCCTCCCGACGGTCCACCACCGCGTATGCC
>NZ_JCBANN010000068.1:0-26586 GCF_059761975.1 Achromobacter sp. 46006 | reverse complement strand
GGGCAGGGGCGCCCGCGGACGGCGCCATGGCTGGCGGGAAACAGTCCGACCGTAGCCGGTTCGACTGTTATGATACCTGTATATATTTCCAGGTGCCGGGCCGCGCCGACCGCGCCCGCCGCCGACCATTCCACGCCCCATGTCCGACCAGAATCCCGCCAACCCGTCCAGCCGCCCCGATCCCCTGGCCGACCTCAACCCCGCCCAGCGCGAGGCCGCCGAGTTCGGCGTCGGTGGCGCGGGCGACGATGGCCCGCTGCTGGTGATCGCCGGCGCCGGCTCGGGCAAGACCAACACCCTGGCGCACCGCGTCGCCCACCTGATCCTGAACGGCGCCGATCCGCAGCGCATGCTGCTTTTGACCTTCTCGCGCCGCGCCGCCCAGGAAATGGAGCGCCGCGTCGGCAGCGTGCTGCAGCGGGTCATGAACCTGCGCGGCACGCAGCAGGCGCCGTCGCTGCCGTGGGCCGGCACCTTCCACGCCATCGGCGCGCGGCTGCTGCGCGACTGCGCCCAGCGCATCGGCCTGTCCGAAGCCTTCACCATCCACGACCGCGGCGACGCCGAGGACCTGATGGGCATGGTGCGGCACGAACTCGGCCTGTCGGCCACCAAGTCGCGCTTTCCGCTCAAGGGCACCTGCCTGGCGATCTACTCGCGCGTGGTCAACAGCCAGACGCCGGTGGCTGACGTGCTGCACGCCACCTTCCCGTGGTGCGCGCAATGGGAGGACGAACTCAAGAATCTGTTCCGCGCCTACGTCGCCGCCAAGCAGGACCAGCAGGTGCTCGACTACGACGACCTGCTGCTGTACTGGGCCGAGATGATGGGCGACGCGGCCATCGCCGCCGACGTCGGCGCGCGCTTCGACCACGTCCTGGTGGACGAATACCAGGACACCAACCGGCTGCAGGCCGCCATCCTGCTGGCCATGAAGCCCGACGGCCGCGGCCTGACCGTGGTGGGCGACGACGCCCAGTCGATCTATTCGTTCCGCGCCGCCACGGTGCGCAACATCCTCGACTTTCCGGCGCAGTTCCCGCGGCCGGCGCGGGTCATCACGCTGGACCGCAACTACCGCTCGACCCAGCCCATCCTGAACGCCTCCAACGCCGTCATCGGCCTGGCGGCCGAGCGCTATGCCAAGGATCTCTGGAGCGACCGGGCATCGTCGCAATTGCCCGAGCTGGTCACCGTCAGCGACGAGGCCGGCCAGGCCCGCTGGGTGGCCGACCAGGTGCTGGCGCAGCGCGAGGGCGGCGCCACGCTCAAGTCGCAGGCGGCGCTGTTCCGCACCTCCAGCCACAGCGCCGCGCTGGAACTGGAGCTGACCCGGCGCAACATTCCTTTCGTCAAGTTCGGCGGCCTGCGCTTTCTGGAAGCGGCGCACGTCAAGGACCTGCTGTCGCTGCTGCGCTGGGCCGAGAACCCGCGCGGGCGCATGGCGGGGTTCCGCGTGGCGCAACTGCTGCCCGGCATCGGCCCGGCCACCGCCGGCAAGCTGATGGACGCCATGGCGCAATCGGCCGAGCCGCTGCGCGCGCTGCGCGAATTCAAGCCGGGCGTGGCGGCGCAGGCGGAGTGGGGCGCGTTCGCCGACACCTACGCGGCGCTGGCCGATCCCAATCTGCGCTGGCCGGCCGACGTCGACCTGGCGCTGCGCTGGTACGCCGGCCAGCTCGAACGGCTGTACGACGATGCGCGGGTGCGCAAGACCGATCTGGACCAACTGGTGCGCATCGCCGCCGGTTACCCCACGCGCGAGCGCTTCCTGACCGAACTGACGCTGGACCCGCCCGACGCCACCAGCGACGAATCCGGCGCGCCCTCGCGCGACGAGGACTACATGATCCTGTCGACCATTCACTCGGCCAAGGGCCAGGAATGGAAGGCGGTCTATGTGCTGAACGTGGTCGACGGCTGTATCCCGTCCGACATGAGCACCGGCAGCGCCGAAGAGATCGAGGAAGAGCGGCGCCTCCTGTACGTGGCCATGACGCGCGCCAAGGAACGCCTGCAGCTGATCGTGCCGCAGCGCTTCTACGTGCACCAGCAGACCGGCATGGGCGACCGCCACGTCTACGGCTCGCGCACCCGCTACATCACCAACGCCATGCTGCCGCTGTTCGACCACCTGCCCAAGCCGCCGGACCTGCCGGCGCGCGAGGCCAAGGCGCCGCAGGCGCCGAGCGTGGACGTGGCCAAGCGCGTGCGCAACCTGTTCGCATAGGCGCCGCTCGCGCGCAACGGCGGGCTCGCGCGGCGCGCCTGTGGGCTATCATCGGCCGATACGTTGCGCCCGCAGGGCTCGCATCGCCAAAGGATGTCTATGTCTATCGAAGAGAATGCCGCCGCCGATCCGCACCAAGGCGAGGTCGTGGCGTCCATTGCCTACGTGAACGGCCGGCGCGATCACGAAGTACCCATCGAAGAGGTGGGCAAGCACGTCGATCCGGGCCGCAGCATGCTCTGGATCGGGCTGCGCAACCCCAGTCCCGAGCGGCTGGCCGACGTGGTCGGCCAGCTCGGCGCCTGCGACAAGAACCAGGAAGAGATGCTGGAGTCGCACCGCCGGCCCAAGATCATCGATTACGGCAACATGGTGCTGATCGTCGCCATCACCGTCGAGGTCGAGGCCGAGCGGCCCATTTTCGGCGAAACCCAGTTCCTGATCGGCGAAGGCTTCCTGGTGACCGTGCGGCGCGGCGCCACCGCCGGCCACAGCCCCTTGCGCGAACGGCTGGAGGCCTCGCCCGACCTGCTCAAGCGCGGCAGCGACTACGTCGCCTCGGAACTGCTGGACTGGCTGGTGGACCGCTACGTGGCGGCGGCCGGCAAGATTGAATCGGTGGTCGAAGGGGCGGAACAGAAGCTGCTGATCCGCGGCGCCAAGGATTCGGACATCCGCAGGCTGTACCGCCAGCGCCGCGACCTGCTGCGCATCCATACCGTGGTGTCGCCGCTGGCCGAGATCTGCCGGCGCCTGGCGCGGGTCGAGATGTCGGCGGTCGATGAGCACGCCCGGCCGTACTTCGGCGAGGTGGCCGACCGCGTGCTGCGGGTCGATGAATTGTTCAACGCGCTGCGCGAGTCGCTGGCCTTCGCCTTCGAAGCCAGCCTGATGATAGGCCAGGCGGCGCAGAACGACACCACCCGCAAGCTGGCCTCCTGGGCCGCCATCCTGGCGGTGCCCACGGCCATCGCCGGCATCTACGGCATGAACTTCAAGTTCATGCCCGAACTGGATTCGCCGTTCGGCTATCCGGTCACGCTGGGCGTGATCGCGTCGGTCTGTTCGCTGCTGTACTGGCGCTTTCGCAAGTCGGGCTGGCTGTAGCGCGCGGCCCGCCGGCAGCGTGTCGGGGGCGTCACCCGCAGGCGCCCGGGACGGGCCCGGCTGTGGCAAACTGCCTGCGTTTTCTTCTCCGGAGCCCGGCCCGTGCGCGGCAAATCCTCCCTAGGCGGCGGCAGCAGGCTGACCGCCCTCGTGGTCGCCCTGATCCTGGCGGCGGCCGGCGCCCTCGTCAACTGGCTGCAACCGTCCCGCCAGGGCGGCGAGCGCCCGGCCGAACGGCCCGGCGCCGGCGCGCCCGCGGCGTCCGGCCAATCCGGCGCGGCCCAGGCCGGCGCCGTGCCGGCCGGCAGCTATACCCTGACCGGCATGATCGTCAATGTGGCCGACGGCGACACCGTGACGCTGCGCGCGCCCGATGGCCAGCGCCGCATCCGCCTGGACAGCATCGACGCGCCCGAGGAAGGCCACGGCGCCGACCAACCCGGCCAGCCCTACGCCGAGGCCTCGCGCCAGTACCTGGCCGGGCTGGTGGCCGGCAAGACCCTGACGGCGCAGTGCTACCTGAAGGACCAATATGGCCGCGACGTCTGCGCCCTGATCCTGGACGATGGCCGTTCGGCCAACCGGCTGCAGGTCGAGGCCGGCTACGCCTGGGCCTATACCGCGCGCCAGGGCGACTACCTGAACGACAAGGCCATGCCCGGCCTGCAGCGCCAGGCCAAGGCCGCCGGGCGCGGCCTGTGGGCCGGCAAGGCGCCGATGCAGCCCTGGAAGTGGCGCTACGACTGCTGGCGCCAGCGCCAGTGCGGCTAAGCACGCCAAAGGCAGTTTCACAAGGGGAAGCAGTCCGGTTTTTTTCCGGGCTTGACCCGCGGGTGTCCCCGGGCCTGCGCGAGCCGGCTGCCCCTGCCGGCAGGTCCTAGGGCATGCCAGGGTACTGGGGCGGATGCGGCTTTGCTATCCTCTGTCGCACCAAATAGAAGGAAAGGTTTCCATGCGTGCTCTGATGCGGCTCTGGGCGGCGGCCATGATGCTGTTGCTGGCGTTGGCGGGCTGCTCCCGTGACGGCAGTCCCATCAACAGCCCCTATCCGTCCGGCGCCGAAGGCCAGAACACGCTGTATTCGGCCTTCGTCAAGCGCTCGCCCAAGTACCTGGATCCGGCCAGTTCCTATTCCGGCGACGAAACGCCCTATACCTACAGCATCTACGAAACGCTTTACGGCTATCACTACCTCAAGCGGCCTTACGAGCTGATCCCGCGCGCGGCGGCCTCGATCGATCCGCCGGTCTACCTGGACGCGCAGGGCAAGGTGCTGCCGGCCGATGCGCCGGGCGAGCAGATCGCCCAGAGCATCTATGACATCAGGATCAAGCCCGGCATCCGTTTCGCGCCGCACCCGGCCTTCGCCCGCAAGACCGACGGCGGCTACGACTACTTCCCGATCGCGCCGGAGGACCTGGCCGACAAGTACGCCATCCCCGATTTCCCGCGCACCGGCACCCGCGAACTCACCGCCGACGATTACGTCTACGCCTTCCGCCGACTGGCCAGCCCGCGCGTGGTGTCGCCCATCTATTCGCTGATGGCCGAATACGTCAGCGGTCTCAAGGAATATGGCGACCGCCTGCGCGAGCGCGACAAGGCGCTGCGCCGCGACCTGCCGGGCGGCGCCGGCGCCTCGTGGCTGGACCTGCGCGAGCCCGACGGCTTCACTGGCGTGCAGGCGCTCGACCCGCACACGCTGCGCATCCGCGTCAATGGCAAGTATCCGCAGTTCAAGTACTGGCTGGCCATGACCTTCACCGCGCCCGTGCCCTGGGAAGCCGACCGCTTCTACAACCAGCCCGGCATGGCCGAGCACGACCTGTCGCTGAACACCTGGCCGGTCGGCACCGGCCCCTACATGCTGGCCGAGTCGCTGCAGAACCGCCGCCACGTGCTGGCGCGCAACCCCAACTTCCATGGCGAGCCCTATCCCTGCGAAGGCGAGCCGGGCGATCGCGCGGCCGGCCTGCTGGACGATTGCGGCAAGCCCACGCCCTTCATCGACCGGGCGGTGTTCAGCGTCGAGAAGGAAGCCATTCCGCTGACCGGCAAGTTCATGCAGGGCTATTACGACGTGCCGCAGATCGAGCGCGGCGAATACGGCGTGGCCATGCTGGTGGCCGCCGGCGACAGCCAGGACAAGGCGCGCAAGTACGCCGAGCACGGCATTCGCCTGCCCACCACGGTCGAGACCGCCAACTGGTACATGGGCTTCAACTGGCTCGATCCGGTGGTGGGCAAGGGCGACACGCCCGAGCAGGCCGAGAAGAACCGCAAGCTGCGCCAGGCCATCAGCATCGCCTTCGACTGGGAAGAATACGTGGCGGTGTTCGAGAACAGCCAGGCCTCGGTGGCCTACGGCCCGGTGCCGCCCGGCGTGCTGGGCTACCGCGAACCGCCCGAGGGCGTGAATCCGGTGGTCTACGACCTGGTCGACGGCAAGCCGGTGCGCAAGCCGATCGAGGTGGCGCGCAAGCTGCTGGCCGAGGCCGGCTACCCCGACGGCCGCAACGCCGTCACCGGCGCGCCGCTGGTGCTGTACTACGATTCCATGACGGGCGGCGGCTCCAACCCGCAGTTCGACTGGATGCGGCGGCAGATGGCCAAGCTGGGGGTGCAGCTGGACGTGCGCTCGACCGACTACAACCGTTTCCAGGACAAGATGCGGCGCGGCTCGGCGCAGATCTTCCTGTGGGGCTGGAACGCCGACTATCCCGACGCCGAGAACTTCCTGTTCCTGCTGTACGGCCCCAACGCCAAGGCCAAGGGCGGCGGCGAGAACGCCGCCAACTACGACAGCCCCGAATACGACAGGCTGTTCGAGCAGATGAAGTTCCTGGACGACGGGCCGGACAAGGAAGCGCTGATCCAGCGCATGGTCGCCATCGTGCAGCGCGACGCGCCGTGGATGTTCGGTTACTTCCCGATGTCGGGCGGCGCCTACCAGCAATGGGTCGGCAATGCCAAGCCGACCCAGATGGTGCGCAACACGCTGCAGTACATGAAGATCGATCCGGTCCTGCGCGAGCGCAAGATCGATGAATGGAATTCCCCCATCTGGTGGCCGGTGGGCCTGTTCGCGCTGCTGATCGCGCTGGCGATCTGGCCGTCGTACGTGGCGCTCAAGCGGCGCGAGCGGCAGACCGCCTTCGTCCAGGCTTCCCGCAAGGAGCATCAATCATGATCGGCTACGTCATCCGCCGGCTGCTGTACGGCGTGCTGATTCTGATCGGCGTGAACCTCTTCACTTTCATCCTGTTCTTCGCGGTCAACACGCCCGACGACATGGCGCGCCTGGCCATCGGCGGCCAGCGCGTCAGCCAGGACGCGGTCGAGAAATGGAAGGTCGAGCACGGCTACGACAAGCCGCTGTTCTACAACGCCCAGGCCAAGGGCGCGGCGCAACTGACCGACACCGTGTTCTACCAGCGTTCGGTGCCGCTCCTGGCGATGGACTTCGGCGCCTCCGACGGCGGCCGCGACATCGGCCGCGAGATCCAGACCCGCATGGGACCGAGCCTGGCGCTGGCGGTGCCGACCTTCTTCCTGGGGCTGTTCGCCAGCATCGTGTTTTCATTGACGCTGGTGTATTTCCGCGCCACCCGGCTGGACTTCTGGGGCGTGGTGCTGTGCGTGATATTGCTGTCGATCTCCAGCCTGTTCTACATCATCGCCGGCCAGTGGATGTTCGCCAAGTTGCTGCGGCTGGTGCCGTTCTCCGGCTTCGAGGGCGGGCTGGACATGGTCAAGTTCCTGGCCCTGCCGGTGCTGGTGGCGATCGTCTCGCGCCTGGGGCCCGAGGCGCGCTTCTACCGCACCCTGTTCCTGGAGGAAATCGGCAAGGACTACGTGCGCACCGCGCGTGCCAAGGGACTGGCCGAGCGCGTGGTGCTGCTGCGCCACGTGCTGCGCAACGCCATGCTGCCGATCCTGACCAGCACCGTGGCCGCCTTGCCCCTGCTGTTCATGGGCAGCCTGATCGCCGAATCCTTCTTCGGCATTCCGGGCCTGGGCAGCTACACCATCGACGCCATCAACGCGCAGGACTTCTCCATCGTGCGCGCCATGGTGTTCCTGGGCGCGTCGCTGTACATCGTGGGGCTGATCCTGGCCGACATTTCCTACACGCTGGCCGACCCCCGCGTCCGTTTCGAGTAGCCGCCATGCCCAAGTTCGTATTCCTCTGGACCGACATCGCGCTGTGGCTCATGGTGCTGGGCGCGCTGGCCTATGCCTGGCACGCGCGGCGCAGCCCGAACCTGCGCGCAACCTGGGCGCGGGTGGCGCGCGACACGCCGGCGATGTGCTCGGCCGTGGTGCTGGCGGCGTTCGCGCTGGTCGGCCTGCTCGATTCCGTCCACTACCGGCCGCAGTTGCCGCCCGCGCCGGGCGCGGCGGCCGACGCCGCCCCGGTCTACGCGCCGGCGGTCAAGTCGGCGCTGGACGGCCTGCTGGGCGGCAGCGTGCTGACCCAGCCCGAGAAGACCTATTCCAGCCCGCTGGCGGTGCGCCAGTTCACCAAGGAGACCCTGCTGGTCGACGACAAGCCGGTGCGCGACTTCCCGCGGCTGCGGGCGGCCGGCACGCACCTGGCCGATCCTGATCGTGACCACCTGGGCGACGTCTCTTACCGCCTCGGCCTGGGCCTGGCGGCGGGGCTGGCCGTGTCGCTGGCCGGCGCCGGTCTGCTGTTCGCCTGCCTGGCGCGGCGCCAGGGCGCCGCGGCGGCCGCCGAGGCCCTGCTGGGCGGGCGCGCCGAGGTGCCGTGGCGCGCCATGGCCATCACCTTCACCTTGCTGTGCCTGGTGGCTGGCGCGCTGGCGGGGCTGTCCAGCGGCTATCACGCGCTGGGCACCGACCGCATCGGCAACGACGTGCTGTGGCAGGCGCTCAAGAGCATCCGCACCGCGCTCGTCATCGGCAGCCTGACCACGCTCGCCATGCTGCCGCCGGCCATCGTGTTCGGCATCGCGGCCGGCTACTTCAAAGGCAAGGTCGACGACGCCATCCAGTATCTCTACACCACCATCACTTCGATCCCGGGCGTGCTGCTGGTGGCCGCCTGCGCGCTGATGATGCAGGTCTACATCGACAACCACGCCGACCTGTTCGACACCTCGGCGGCGCGCGCCGACCTGCGCCTGTTCCTGCTGTGCATGATCCTCGGCTTCACCGGCTGGGCCGGCCTGTGCCGGCTGCTGCGCGCCGAGACCCTCAAGCTGCGCGAACTGGAATACGTGCAGGCCGCGCGCGCCTTCGGCGTATCGCACTGGCGCATCATGACGCGCCACCTGTTGCCCAACGTTGCCCATCTGGTGCTGATCACCGTGGTGCTGGAATTCTCCGGGCTGGTGCTGTACGAGGCGGTGCTGTCGTACCTGGGCATAGGCGTCGATCCCAGCATGAATTCCTTTGGCTCGATGATCGACGGCGCGCGGCTGGAAATGTCGCGCGACCCGATGATCTGGTGGAACCTGATGACTGCCTTCCTGTTCATGCTGGCCCTGGTGCTGGCCGCCAACCTGTTCGCCGACGCGGTGCGCGATGCCTTCGATCCGCGCACCCGCCGCTACAAGCCGGGCCGCCTGCCGGGCGCCCGCTGGTTCGGCCGCCGCCCGGGCGCCACGCTCGCGGCGGATGCCCGTGCCGCCAAGCCGGGAGACGCGCCATGAGCCAGGATATCCGCCAGGACACGCCCCTGCTGGCCGTGCGCGGCCTGGACGTCGACATCGCCGGCGATAGCGGCATGACGCATGCGGTCAAGCGCCTGCAACTGGCGATTTCGCGGCGCGAGACGTTCGCCCTGGTGGGCGAGTCCGGTTGCGGCAAGAGCATGACCGCGCTGGCGCTGCTGCGCCTGTTGCCGGATGCCGGCCGCATCGTCGGCGGCCAGATCGACCTGGACGGCGAAGACCTCAACCGCCTGCCCGAAAGCGCCATGCGCGGCGTGCGCGGCGGCCGCATCGGCATCATCTTCCAGGAGCCGTCCACCAGCCTCAACCCGGTCATGCGGGTCGGCGACCAGATCATCGAGACGCTGGTGGCGCACACGCCGCTGCGTGGCGCCGCGGCCCGCGCCCGCGCCATCGACTGGCTGCGGCGCGTCGGCATCCCGGAACCGGAGCGGCGCATCGACGATTATCCGTTCCAGTTCTCCGGCGGGCAGAAACAGCGCGTCATGATCGCCATCGCGCTGGCGGCCGAGCCGCTGCTGCTGATCGCCGACGAGCCCACCACGGCGCTCGACGTCACGGTGCAGGCGCAGGTGCTGGCGCTGCTGGCCGACATCCAGCGCGAGATCGGCATGGCCGTGCTGCTCATCACCCATGACCTGGCGGTGGTGCGCAATGTCGCCCATCATGTGGCCCTGATGCGCGGCGGCGAGATCGTCGAGAGCGCCGACGCCGGGGAATTCTTCCGCGCGCCCAAGCATCCCTATGCGCGCCAGTTGTTCGACGCCATTCCCACCTTCGACAAGCGCGGCCGGCCGCTGAGCGAGGCCGGGCGCGCGGCCGAGGCGGGCCAGGCGACCCCGCGGCGCAGGCGCGCGCGCGAGCCCGGCGTGGTGCTGGACGTGCAGGACCTGAAGGTGCATTACCCGGTGCGCAAGGGCCCCTTGCGGCGCGTGGCGTCGTGGGTCAAGGCGGTCGACGGCGTGACCTTCACGCTGCGCGCCGGCGAGACCCTGGCGCTGCTGGGCGAGTCGGGCTGCGGCAAGACCACCACCGGCAAGGCGCTGCTGCGCCTGATCGATGGCGCCCGCATTGCCGGCCGCGCCATGCTGCAGGGGCAGGACCTGCTGACCGCCGACCGCGCCCGCCTGCAGCGCCTGCGCCAGGACATCCAGATCGTGTTCCAGGACCCTTACGCCTCGCTCGATCCGCGCATGCGGGTCGGCGACATCCTGGACGAGGGCCTGGAATCCCTGCGCCGCGGCATGGCCGCGCGGGAGCGCCGCGAGCGCGCCGCGCGGCTGGTCGAGCGGGTCGGCCTGCCGGCCGATACGCTGGCCCGTTATCCGCACGAGTTCTCCGGCGGGCAGCGCCAGCGCATCGCGATTGCGCGCGCGCTGGCGGTGGAGCCGAAGGTGCTGATCTGCGATGAGCCGACCTCGGCGCTGGACGTGTCGGTGCAGGCGCAGATTCTGGACCTGCTGCGCGAGCTGCAGGACGAACTGGGCATCGCCTATCTGTTCATCACCCACAACTTCGGCGTGGTCGAGTACCTGGCCGACCGTATCGCGGTGATGGACGGCGGCCGCATCGTCGAACTGGGCGAGGCCGACGCGGTGCTGCACGCGCCGCGCCAGGAGATGACGCGGCGGCTGCTGGAAGCCGTGCCGCGGCTGCAATTCGGCCCGGCCTGAACCAGCGCTGGCGGACGTCGTCTTCTCCGGGCCCCGGCCGCGCCCGTTCTGGCTGCCGGCGCCCATTGGGCCATCCGCGCCGAGCCGCGCCAATGACAACCGCGCCCCGGTCCTTGCGAACCGGGGCGCGGATGGCCTGCGCGCAGGCGGACTTCAGTCGTGGGCGTTGCGGGTTTCCAGCCAGACCAGGGTGTCGTGCCTCAGGGCGCGCACGCATTGCGCCAGGAAGGCATGCACCACCTCCAGCTCGGCGGCATCGTAGCGCCGGGCCATCAACACCACCGCCTCGGCCACCCATTGGCGTTCCTGGGCCAATTGCTGGCATTGCTCCTCGACCGGCCGGATCACGATCATGCGGCGATCCAGCGGATGGCGGCCCCGTTGCACATAGCCAGCCGCTTCCAGGCGGTTGATCAAGGCGGTGGCGCCGCCGGAGCTGATACCCATCAGGTGGGCCAACTGCCCGGTGGGCAGGGCATCGAACTCCATGACCAGTTCCAGCGCCTTCAGATCCGCCAGGGGGATACCCAGTTTCTCCGCCAGGGCCGATTGGCACGCCGCGTTGTACACGGCGAACTGGCGGCCCAGCATCAGGGCGATGTCGTCGAGCGTCCCCGGTCTCAGGTCACTATGGCGGGATTCAGGCATCACGGTGACATGCTCATGGTGGACGGTGGTTTCTTGTTGCAGCATGGCGTCGCTCCCTCGCGGATCCGGTTGATCACTTGTTGGCCGTCAGGCCGCCCAGCAAACCGCCCAGCAGGCCGCCGTTGGTCGAGCCGCTGGCGCCGCTGGTGCCGCCGCTGACGCCGGCCGTCACGCCGCCGAGCAGGCCGCCGAGCAGACCGCCGTTGCTGGCCGAACCCGTGGTGGAACCACTGCCGCCGGCGCTGGCCGTGGCGCCACCCGTCAGGCCGCCCAACAGGCCGCCGAGCAGGCCGCCGTTGGCGCCCGCGCTGCCGCCCGCCGTACCGCCGGTGGCGCCCGTCACGCCGCCCAGCAGACCGCCGAGCAAGCCGCCGTTGGCCGCGCCGCCGGTGGCGCCGCCGAGGTTGCCGGTGACGCCGCCGAGCAGGCCGGTCACCGGGGCCAGCAGGCCGCCGTTGGCGCCGCCGACACCGCCGGTCACGCCGCCCAGGATGCCGGTGATCGGGCTGAGCAGGCCGCCGTTGTCGCCGCCGACCGCGCCGCCCAGACCCAGGCCGCTGGTCAGCGACGCGACCGCGCCGGTGGCGTTGGCCAGCGTGTTGCCGAGCGGGTTGGTGTTGCCCGGCGTGGCGTTCAACAGGCCGCCGGCACTGCTGACCGCGCCGCCCAGGCCCTGCAGCACGCCGTTCAGGCCGGCCACATCGCCGCCGGGCAACTGGCCGCCCAGATTGCTGACGGTGCCGCCCAGGGTGTTGAGCAGGCCGCCCACCGGCGCGCCCAGCTTGGTGGTGGCGCCGACTTGCTGCGTCAGGCCGACCACGGTCCCGGCCAGCGGGCTGGCGGAGGGGTCGAGGGCCGCGCCCAGGCCGCCCAGCGTCGGCTGCAGCCCCAGCGGCAGCACGTTGTCGACGGTCTTGCCGACATTGGCCAGGGCCGGCTCCAGCAGGGGTTGGGATGGGCCGTCGAGCACGCCGCCGGTGACACCGCCGACAAGCTGGTTGACCGGGTTCAGCAGACCGCCCTGGCCCGCCAGGCCGCCGGTCAGCGCACCCACGGCGTTGGTGGCGTTGCCCAGGATGGTGGTCAGCGGCTGCGGATTCTGCGGATCGGCATTGAGCAGGCCGTTGGTGCTGGCGACCGTCTTGCCCAGGCCTTCGACCAGGCCGCCGACGCCGCTGCTCAGGCCGCCGGGCAGGCCGGTGCCCTTGACCGTCGTGCCCAGATCCTGCACCAGGCCGCCCACTTGCTGGACGGTGCCATCGACCGGCGCGCCCAGGCCGGTGGTGGCGCCCACTTCCTGGGTCAGGCCGACCACGGTATCGACCACCGGCTTGACGGTCGGGTCGAGCGCTTTGCCGACCCCGCCCAACGTGGTGTCCAGATTCAGAGGCAGGGCATTGTCGACGGCGCCGCCGGTATTACCCAGCGTGGTTTCCAGCAGACCCGTGGTGACGGGATCGGTCGGGTTGGTGGGATTGCCCGGACCGCCGGGGTTGGTCGGCACGGTGGTGCCGGGCAGGGAGGCCGAACTCTTGTCGCTGCCTCCGCCGCCGCCGCCGCAGGCGGTCAGTGCGCTCAACAGCGCGGCCGCAATAACGGTGGAGGTCAGAATACGTTGTACGCGCTGCGTTTCGATCTTGGCATTCATGGCGAGCTCCTGTGGGGGATATGTCAGGCGGCGAAACTGCCCGATACATCCCTACACGCATAAACCGTGCCAATATTTTTTTGAATGCCGCTTCAGTAACCGTTCAGGTGTTTTTTGTTTTTTAAAAATCCTTTTGAATCAATGGTTTGAGAATTAAACAAAGGGTTTGTACCAACATTGGGAATCCCCCATTTTTACGATCACGCGCAGCCTGCGAATGTTACGTTCGAGCCCGTATCGGCCGTTACGTTACGGCCGACGTTACGTAACGCGGTGTGTGGAACAGGCAAAAAAAAGCGCCTGTCGCAACAGGCGCGGGATAGCCGGCGCGGCGTTTCAGAACGCGTCGTAATACAGAGAGTAATTGGCGTTGAAACGCACGTCGCGATTGCCGTTGACGGTGGCCGAGCCGATCGGCTTGGCCACATTGAAATCAAACAGATAGTACTTGTCGTCGGTAAAGCGCAGTCCCAGGGCCACCGAAGACAGATGGCGCTGGTTCAATTGCTGCAGGCTCGAATTGTTGTACCAGGTGCGCGCGTAATCGATCAGCGCATACGGCTGCACATTGGTCAGGTATTGCCAGCCGATACCGAAACGGCGATTCACTTCGGCGGAAACCCCGACGCCCTTGTCGCCGCTCTGCTCGCCCTGCGGATAACCCATCGCGTAACGCCAACTGCCGAAAGACACTTGCTCGGACGACGGCAGGATGTTGCTCGAGTACTGCGCGGCGCCGGACAGCGTCAGGCCGAACTGCGCCGGCAGTGCGAAAGTCTGCTTGGCGTTCAGGTTGTAGCGGGTGAAATCCAGGTCGAGCACCGGCACCGCCGAATAGCCATAGTTGGTGTTGATTTCCTTTTTGGCGCCGGCGGTGTCGAAGCCCTTGGCCACCGCCAGCGTCACGTCGGAGGTCATGGCTTCCGACACCTGGATGTAGCGCATTTCGAGATTGGCCGCGCGCACCTGCGCGTCCTGCTGCAGCCAGCGGTCGGATGTCTTGGCCTCGTAGCGGTCTTTCGAGTTGGCGGCATATACCCCCAGCGTGCCCGTCAGCGAGCGCGTGTTGTTCAACAGGAACGGGTAGCTGACGCCGATGCCGATGCGGTTGTTCTTGACCCGGCGATTGAAGCCCAGGTATTCGATCGCCTCGTCCTTGGGCCGCGCGTCATAGTGGTAGCCGTCCACCTTGACCGCCAGGCCGTCGTTGCCCAGCGGCACGCGGATTTCGCCGGACACGTATTTGACGTCGTCGGTATTGAACGGCACCGATGCCGTCAGCTTGACCTGTTCGCCCAGCGGAGTCAGGCTGTTGGTGGCGACGTTGACCAGCGGCTGCATGCCGGTGCCCAGGTCGGCCACGCCGCCGGTCAGGCTGACCGGCTGGCGCGATGCCGCCAGCACCAGCTCGGTGGCGCCGTCGGCGCGCCGCGGCAGGTCCAGCGAGGGTGTGAATTTCACGCCGGGCACCGTGCGCATCAGATTCAGCACGCGCTCGAGCGTGGCCTGCTGCAGCGGCTTTTCCTGCTTGAGCGGCTCGGCCAGCGATTCCAGGCGGTCCCGCGCGTTGCCGATGTCGCCTTCGATGCGCACCGTGCCGATATAGCCTTCGACCACGGTCACCACCACCAGGCCGTTGGCGAAACTCTGGTTCTGCACCAGCGCGAACGACAGGGGATAACCGCGGTTGCGGTACAGCTGGGTGATCCTGTCGACTTGCTGCACCAGCTCGCCCAGGCTGATTTCCTTGCCCGACAGCGGCGAAAGCAGGGCGGCCACGTCCTCGAACGGCAACGCATGCACGCCGGTGACATCGAAGTGCCGCGGCACGATGCGTTGTGCCAGGCGCGCCTGCAGCGCCAGTTGTTCCGGTGTTTGCGCCTGCACCACCGGCGGCGGCTGGGTGGCGCTGGGCGGGCGTTCGATCTGTGGCAGGGCATCCACCGGGTTGCCGCGCAATGGGCCGTCGGCGCGCGCCGTGCCCAGGGTGGCCAACATGCAGATCAAGGCGAGGGAAAGCGGACTTGCAGAAAGCGTGCGTCTCATGCCGTGGTGTCTCTTGTTTGCCGCAAGCGCCGTTTAAACAGGCTCCGGATAAATCGCCCGAATAAGGCTTTGGGTATATGGGCCGCTGTATGAATAAACCCGGTGGCGCGCCGCACAGGCGGTATGTTGCCAGCGCCGGAAGGCAATGACAAATTATTTCAGTGTGACTGCCCGGAAACCTGGATATAACAACAGAGTGCAATGAAACGCAATTGTGGCGAGACCCGACCAAGGGTTTTCTAGTACACAAAAAAATGATGCTGGCGAATTTCCCAATATTAGTTACAAGTATGCCGTCGCAGTGTTGCGAATATTGGTACAAACCCTGATGTGTATTAATTGTTAATAGATAAGACTATATAAACGTTTCAAAACACATCAGGTTTACAGGCTCTCGGGAGTCCGCAGATGGACCAGGATGACCGCAACAGAATCGTCGGAACCAGCGCGCCCGCAACGGCTTGCCGGCGGCTCGTCCACAGGAGCCGCGCATGAACCCGGGCGACATCGTTCCGCTCTCGTTCAACGCCGGCCTGGTGGCGCTGTCGTTCCTGATCGCGGTGTTCGGCTCCTATGTGGCGCTGCTGGCCGCGGTCGGCATCCGCGCCGAAATGCAGGACGGCGAGATCCGCATCGGTTACATCATCATCGGCGCTCTGGCGATGGGCGGGGTCGGTATCTGGAGCATGCATTTCATTGGCATGCAGGCCCAGAACCTGCCGTTCAGCGTGGGTTACCAGATCGGTTTGACGGCGCTCAGTTTCCTGGTGGCGGCGGGGTTTTCCGGTTGGGCCTTCTGGTATGTGGGCCGTGACCGCTTCACATTTATGCGTTGCCTGGTCGGTGGCCTGGCCGCCGGCCTGGGCGTGGCGGCGATGCATTATGTGGGTATCAGTGCGATGCGCATGCCGGCGGTATTTATCTGGAACCTGCCGATGGTTGTTTTATCGGTATTGATAGCGGTAATCGCCGCGTCAGCCGCGCTGTGGCTGGCTTTCAATACACAAAACGAGTTTCAGCGCGTCGTAGCGGCCATTCTGATGGCGATCGCGGTGTGCGGCATGCATTACACCGGCGCGGCGGCCGGCACCGTGATCTGTACCGCCCCGCGCGACTTTTCCAGCATGCAGATCGGCGGAGTGATGCTGCCGTACATCGCGTTCGGTTTGTCGGTGGCCATGCTGCTGGCGATGCGCTGGCATCTGCAGCGTGCCTCGCGCCGCTTCCACGCGCGCCTGGCGCAACGCATCGACTCGATCATTGAATCGGTTCCCGCGGTGGAGCCGGGCAGGACGCCCGGCTCCACCCTGGGACCGGGTTGAGGCCTGTCCACAGGCTTTGCGGTACCCGGAAGGCGCGAGGGTGCGGAACACGCCAGCGCGCCGGCAGTCCCGGGCTTAGGGGGCCTGTGCCGTCCCGGCGGCTTGGCTCGATGATCAAGCGAGACCTCAGGAGCTCGACATGAAAGCGAAACTTGCGCAGTTCTGGAACGACGAAGAAGGCATCACCGCCCTGGAATACGGGCTGATCGCGGGCACCATCGCGGTGGCGCTGGTGACGGCTCTGGCGACATTCACGGGCGCGCTCAGCGGCCTGTTCACGTCGCTGCAGGCCAAGCTTGCCGCTGCCTCCACGTGAGGCCGCGGGGGTCCGGCCGGTTGCAGGTGGACCTGGCCCCGGCCAGGCGGCACCGGGCGGCCGGACCCGCCGCCGCGCCCTGGCGCGGAACCGATGCTGACAACGCGGCCCGCGCGTCAGCTTGCGGCGGTTGCGGATTGACGGCGTTGCGCGCGGTGGCGTGAGCGCCGGGCGCGGCCCAGCCTCGCCAGCCAGTCAGTCAGAGAAAGGAGACGGTGTTCGTCTGGACGGACACTCCCGTTGTTGAATCCGAAACCGTCGGAAGGTCCTGCCTTGTATCCAGGGGAAGTGCTGTGGTGGCTGTTGTTCGCATGCTGGAATCTGGTGTTGATATACACCGATGTGCGCTATCGCCGCGTACCCAACACGCTCATCGTCGCGGGATTTGCGGGGCAGGCGCTGTGGCTGCTGGCGGCCTGGCTGCTGCCGGCCTGGAGCTATCCACCGCGCTGGACTGGCTGGTCCATGGCGCTGGCCGGATTCGCGCTGGCATTGCCATTCTTTCCCCTTTGGACGCGGCGCCTGATGGGCGCGGGCGACGTCAAGGCGATCGCCATTCTCGGCCTGCTGACGGGCTTTGCCCCGTTGTCGATGACGCTGGTGGCCGCCAGCCTGCTGGCTGGCCTGCACGCCATGCTGTACCGGTTCATCGCCCGGAGCCGCACGCTGCCGCTTCGGGCGCGCCAGATCCCCTACGGCGCCTACCTGGGCCTGGCCGCGCTCAGCGTGGCGTTTATTCCCTTGAATTCGGACTGGTATTCGTGGTGTTCTTCCTGGTGTTCTACGCGATCCTGACGTACGCCCTGGTGTTCACCGCGCAGCATTCCGTCACTCTCGCCGCGCAGGACGGCGCGCGCAAGGTGCTGCAATGGCAGCCGGGCGCCACCTCGCTGGCCATGCGCGCCAATGCCGGCCGCGATATCGCACTGGATCGCGCCGGCTGGATCACCAGCATGTCTTCGGCCGCTGTCGCCGTGGCGGTGTGCGGGGCCGCGGGCACGCTCAGCAGCAGCGCCGGCGGCGCCTGCAGCGGCCAGCCGCTGAGCGCCGACCAGATCGAAGTGACGGTCAGCTATCCCTACGGCGCCAATCCGCTGATTCCGAATTTCCCCTTCCTGGCGCAAGCCCTGATGCCGCCCTCCAGCGTGCTCACGGCGCGCGCCACGGTCCACCTGGGCAATGCCCTGGACGGGAGCAACTGATGGCTGCGCGCGCCGCCGCTCCCGCCGTGCGCGGGCACGCGCGCAGCCAGCTTGGCATCGCCACGCTCGAATTCTCTTTGATGGTGACCATGCTGCTGATGTTCGTCTGCGCCGTGGTCGGCTATGGCGTGTTGTTCTGGATGCAGCAGCAACTGGCCGCGGCCGCCTCCGAAGGCGCGCGCGCCGCGGTCCACGCGCGTTTTGCCGGCGAGGCGGACGTGCCCGGCGCGGCCTGTTCGGCGGCGATGAGCGTGTTCGGCAGCGGCTCGGCGGTCGCCTGCAGCGCCACCAGCGCGCCCTGCGCCTGGACTGGCTCGGGCGGCCAGACGGCGCAATGCAGCACGGTGGCCATGACGTTCAACGTGCAGGCCTGGCCGGTGCTGTCGACCTTCCAGGCCTTCATCGCGATGCTGCCCGGCACCGACAAGAACTGGATTCCGACCCGGCTGTCGTCCCGGGCCATCGTGCAAATCTCCCAAGGGACACCATGAGCAGTCTGAGCAAAATCATCGCGGGCGTGCTGCTGGCGGCGGGGCTGGTGCTGGCGTTTGTGGCATGGCGGCTGGCCTCGGCGCCGCCGCCGCCCGCGCCGGCGCCTGCCAGCCCTGTGGCGGCCACGCCGCCGGCGCCGGCCGAGGCTCCGGTCAGGCGCTATCCCGTGGTGGTGGCGGCCGCGGCGATTCCGGCCGGCACGCGCATCGAGGGCGACAAGCTGCTCAGGGTGGATCAATGGCAGGTGGCGCTGTCGGGCAGCTACAGCTCGACCAAGCCGCTGCAAGGCGCGTATACGCGGGTCGACCTGGCCGCCGGCGATCCTTTGCTGCCGAGCATGCTGGCGCAGGGGCTGGCGCGCCAGCTCAAGCCGGGCGAGCGCGCCCTGGCGATCGCCGTCGACGAGGTGGTGGGCGGCGCCAACCGCATCGCGCCGGGAGACCTGGTGGATGTGTTCTTCGTGGTGGAAAAAGGCCTGGAGATTCCCGGCGGCCAGGCCCGCTTGCTGCAATCGCAGGTGCGCGTGCTGGCATACGGCGCGGCCTCGGTGGACGGCCCCGAGGAAAAGTCCATGCTGCCCGGGCCGCCGGGGCAGCCGGCCAGGACGGCGGTGCTGGCCGTGCCGGTCGAGCATGTCAACGAACTGATGCTGGCCAGCCGCGCCGGCCGCCTGCAATTGGCGCTGCGGCCGATCGGCGACGACGGCAAGCCCGATACCCAGTTGTTTGCGCAGCGCAATGCCGTGCTGCCCGTGCGCGCCGGCCTGACCGACGAGCAGCGCGAACAATTGCAGAGCGGCCCGAACCGCGCCTACGCTGGCGACAGCCTGGCGCAACTGGATGCGCCCACCCCGGCCGTCAAACCCGCGCCGGCCCGTACCGGCGGCGGTGGCGGCGGCCGCTCCGTGGAAATACTGCGAGGAGAAAAATCCGAGCGCGTGCGCTATTGAAACGTGGCTGCGCGTGGCCTGGTGCCGCCCGCGGCTGGACCTCACCTGTCAATCAGATCCAGCAAATGAAGAGACTTCAGCGCACCACCCTGACTTGTGTCCTGTCGGCCGCGGCGGCCATGGCGCCCGGCACCGCCGTGCGGGCGCAGACCGCGCTGCAAACCGCGCCGGGCGCCAGCGCGCCCGCGCGCGACATCGTGGTTGGCGTCAAAGGCCAGCAGGCGCTCCTGCTGGACGGCGCGCCGGCGCGCATCGCCATCGGCGATCCCGATGTGGCCGACGTCAAGGTGCTGCCGGCCTCCGGCAGGCGGCCGGCCTCGCTGCTGCTGTATGGCAGAAAGCCCGGAACCACGCAGTTGCAGGTCTGGACCGGCGCCAATGCCACGCCGCAGCGCTGGAACCTGCGGGTCACCGGCGAGGTGCAGCAGGTCATGGCCGGGCGCGGCGTGGCCGGCGGCGCCAACGTCGACGTGGCGGGCGACCGGGCCGTGATCTCGGGCCAGGCCGACTCGCCGCTCTCGCACCAGGCCTCGGTGGCCGCGGCGGGCGCGGCGGTGGGCGGCAAGAATGTGGTCGACGTATCTACCGCCGGCACGGGCGGCGTGGTGCAGGTCGAGGTCAAGGTGGTCGAAGTCTCGCGCTCGGTCATGAAGCAGGCCGGCATCAGTTTCGCCGGCCGCAACGGGCCGTGGGGCGGGACCAATTCGATCACGCCGGATGGCTTTCCCGCGCCGTTGGGCTTCAGCAAGACCGCGGCGCTGGCCTCGGGCTTTTCGCTGTTCTATGACTCCAACGATTTCAGCGCGCGCCTGCGGCTGCTGCAGAACAACGGCATGGCGCGGGTGCTGGCCGAGCCCACCCTGGTGGCGCTGACGGGCCAGAGCGCCAGCTTCCTGGCGGGCGGCGAGCTGCCGATTCCCGAAGCCGGCGGCCTGGGCACCACCACGGTGACGTTCAAGCCGTTCGGCATCGGCCTGACGGTGACGCCCACCGTGCTCTCGCGCGAACGCATTGCCCTGAAGGTGGCGCCCGAAGCGAGCGAACTGGATTACAGCAACGCCATCGCGGTCTCCAACGGCACCAATTCGACCACGCTGATCCCGGCGTTGCGCACGCGGCGCGCCGACACCACCGTGGAACTGGGCGATGGCGAAAGCTTCGTCATCAGCGGCCTGGTGTCGCGCCAGACCAAGGCGCTGGTCAATAAAGTGCCGATGCTGGGCGACTTGCCCATCATCGGTTCGTTTTTCCGTAGCGTCGATTACACCCAGGAGGACACCGAGCTGGTGATCGTGGTGACGCCGCGCCTGGTGCGGCCCATTGCACGCGGCGTCACGCTGCCGCTGCCAGGGGCCAGGCAGGAGGCGACCGATACCGCGTTCAACGCTTGGGGGTATTACCTCATGGGGCCGGCGGGCGGGCAACAAATGCCGGGTTTCTCACGGTGAGCGATATGAAGACACATGCCAGGGAGTGGGTTGGCTTGCAGAACGGCAATCGGTTTCTGTTTTGTTCCCGGGGCGACAGCGTTGCCGCGCAGCTCGGGCAGGCTCTGGGCGACATGGGCTTGTTGACGCAGGAAGTCCCGGGCGTCGAAGAACTGGGCAGGCGCCTGGCCGAGATCGAGCCGCAGGTGGTGTTCCTGGACTTCACCCTGAGCGAAGACGAGCCGGGCAAGCTGTTCAAGTCGGCCGAACTGGCGCGCCTGCTGGCGCGCATCGCGCCGGCCATCCCGCGTGTCGCGGTGGGCCTGCTGAGCCAGCCGGAAGGCGCCATCGCCGCGCTGCGCGCCGGCGTCAGCGACTTCGTCGATCCGACCGTGGCGCCACAGGAAGTCAAGGACGTGGTGCAGCGCCTGCTGGATGTGCCGGAAGGCGGCGGCCGCATGGATGGCTCGCGCCGCAGCGTGCTGTTGCTGGGCGCCCGCCCCGGCGTGGGCACCAGCACCCTGGCCGTGCATCTGGCGGGCATGGTGCAGGATCGCCTCAGGCAGCAGCAGGCAGCGCGCCAGGCCGCCTCGGGCGCCAAGGGCGTCAAGCCGGCCGGCGACAACGGCAGCCAGTTGCCGCTGGACAGCCGGGTGGCGCTGATGGACCTGGGCTGGCCGGTGGGCGATTGCCAGCTCTACCTGAATATCGGCGGCGATTTCGATTTCGCCGAGGCCGCGCGCAACCTGCGCCGGCTCGACTCGACCCTGCTCAGTTCAGCCATGTCGCATACCGCCAACGGCCTGAGCGTGTTGGCGCTGCCGCGCGACCTGGGCCAGATGCGCGAAGTGTCGCAATCCGATTCGCTGCTGGTGTTCGAGCGCATGCGCCAGCATTTCGGCGTGGTGGTGGCCGATTCGGGCGGCTTCAGCAATCCCGAATTCGTCGCCGGCCTGGCGCGCGCCTCGCAGCAGAACTGGATCGTCACCGACCAGAGCGTGGGCGCGCTGGTATCGCTGGCCGGGTTGCTGCAGGAACTGGAGCAATTGCATGTGGACCGCCGCAGCCTGGGCCTGATCGTCAATCGCTACGACGAGCGCTATGGCATGACGGCGCAGCAGATCGCCGAGCGCTTCCAGCTCGAACTGGTCAGCACGCTGCCGGACCGCACGCTGGCGCTGATGGCCTGCACCAACCAGGGCCACCTGTTGCACGAGGAAGCCGAGCGCGACGTCTATGTGCGCGCGGTGCAGGCGCTGGCCGAGAAGCTGAGCGCGGAAGAGAACACGCCCGGCGGCCGGGCAAGCTGGCTGGCCACCTGGCTGCCCGGCGTGCACCGCCGCATGGTGGTCGAGTAACGGAAGGCGGCGGGATCCCACATGATCATGACAGCGACCATAGAATTCGGCGGCGATGGCGACAAGGGCTTTGCGGCCTCCAACCGCTTCCAGGAAGTCAAGACGGCGGCCTACGAGCATCTGCTTTCGCGCATCGAGGAACTGGGGGCGGAGTTCGGCCGCTGGGCGCGCTCGGCGATCCAGGAGTTCGTCGACATCGAAGTGGCCAGCTTCGTGCGCCTGCGGCGGGTGCCGATCAACGAAGGCGAGATGCGCCAGATCGCCGAGGCCCTGACCAAGGAACTGGCCGGGCTGGGGCCGCTGGAGGATCTGCTGGCCGATCCGGCGGTCGAGGACATCCTGATCAACGGCTACGACAACGTCTTCGTCTCGCGCCGCGGCGTGCTGGCGCGCGAGACGCTGCGCTTCACCGACAACCAGCACGTGCTGCGCATCGTGCGCCGCATCCTGGCGCCGATCGGACGCCGGCTGGACGAATCCAGCCCCATGGTGGATGCGCGCCTGCCCGATGGCGGACGCCTGAACGTGGTGATCGAGCCGCTGGCCGTGGACGGCCCGATGGTCTCCATCCGCAAGTTCCGCCAGGACCCGCTCAAGCCGGCCGACCTGCTGACGCTGGGCACCTTCGACGAGGACATCTACCGCCTCCTGAACGAGGCGGTGAAGAACCGCTGCAACATCCTGGTGTCCGGCGGCACCAGCTCGGGCAAGACCTCGCTGCTGAATGCGATGGCCTTTTTCATTCCCGAGACCGAACGCGTGGTGACGGTGGAGGACACGGCGGAACTGTCGCTCAACCACCCGCACGTGGTGCGGCTGGAATCGCGCCAGGGGGGCTTTGACGGCAGCGGCGCCGTCAGCATCCGCGAGCTGATCCGCAACAGCCTGCGGATGCGGCCCGACCGGGTGGTGGTGGGCGAAGTGCGTGGCGCCGAGGTCATGGACATGCTGCAGGCCATGAACACCGGCCACGAGGGCTCCATGGCCACCATCCACGCCAACTCGCCGCGCGAGTGCCTGTACCGGATCGAGATGCTGGCGGGCTTTGCCGGCTTCCAGGGCAGCGAAGACAGCCTGCGGCGCCAGATCGCCAGCGCGCTCGACTTCATCGTGCAGATCGGCCGCCTGTCCAACGGCAAGCGCCGGGTGCTGTCGGTCACGGAAGTCACCGGCATGGGCGACAGCGTGATTTCGACCCAGGAACTGTACCGCCATGAGACCTTCGCTACCCCCGAGGGCGAGGAAAAGGACCGCTGGAACTGGCTCGGCATCCATCCGCACACGCCCAAGCTGGCCAGGATGCGCAACGAACAACGTCCCGCCGACAACACGCCGCCCGAGTCGGATGGCGGCGGCTTCTGGAGCAGGAGGCGCTGATGCTGCAAGCCGGGGTGATCGGTGGCCTGGCGCTGGTGCTGGCCCTGGCGGCGGTGCTGCTGTGGCGGCACGCCAACAGCGGCCAGCGGCGCGCCGCCAGTTCCGCTTTCCTCGAAGACCAGTTGCGTCGCGGCCGCGGCGCGCCGGTCAGCGGCAAGATGCCGTTCGCGCAGGGCACGCGCGCCCTGCGCAGCGGCTTCTCGCGCTGGGACATGCTGTTGCTGCAGGGCGGGGTGCGCCAGAGCCCGGGCTTTTACGCCAGGCTGACCCTGCCCATTGTGGCCGGGGCGCTGCTGGCCTGGACTTTCCTGGGCTGGCTCTCGGCCCTGGTGGCGCTGGTGCTGCTGTCGGTGTTCGCCTATTTCCTGCTTTGGCTGCGTGCCGACCGGCGCCAACGGCGGCGCGTGGCGCAGTTGCCGGCGTTCCTGGACAACATCGTGCGCCTGGTCACCATCGGCAACAGCATGGCGGCGGCCTTCCAGACGGCGGCGGCGGCCACCGACGAGCCGCTGCGCGAAGTGGTCGAGACCGCGGCCGCGCTGAGCCGCTCGGCCAAGGAACTGGACGCCGCGCTGGTGCAGGTCTCGCGCCAGTACGACATGAAGGAGCTCTACATGGTGGCGGCGGTGGTGTCGGTGGCGCTGCGCTTTGGCGGCCGCAGTGACCAGGTGCTGGAGCGCATGGCGGCGTTCATGCGCGACATCGGCCAGGCGCGCGCCGAACTGTCGGCCAGTTCGGCCGAGATCCGCCTGTCGGCCTGGATCCTGGCGCTGTTGCCGCTGGGCATCGCCGGCTTCATCATGGTGGCCAACAACGACCTGTTCATGGGACTGTGGATCGACCCGCTGGGCTTCAAGATGCTGATGACGGCGGTCTGCCTGCAACTGGGCGGCTCTTACATCCTGTACCGCATGGCCAAGGCCATTTGAGGACGCCCGCATGCAAGCGATCGAATCCTGGAATGTCTCGACCGTGCTGGCGGTGGCCTTGATGCTGGTCGCCGCCGCCATGCTGATCCTGGGCCTGAGCATGGCCCGGCGCCTGCGCGGCCAGGACCGCAGCCGCCAGGTAGTGGATCAGGCCCTGGCCACGCGCGAGGGGCGCGCCAGGGCGCCGGCCGAAGCGTCGCCGCCGGCCGAAGGGGCGCAGGGGCGGTTGGCGGCGGCCGCGCGCGCGGCCGATTCGTTCGGCAAGCGCCTGAGCGAAGGCCGCCTGGCCGAGGCCCTGCTGGCCGGCGAGGACCGCAAGCTGGTCGACATGGCGGGCTACGACAATCCGGTCACGGCGCGGCTGCGTTTCATCGTGGCGCGCTTTGCGCTGGCGCTGCTGCTGCCGGCCGCGGCGGTGGCGCTGGACCTGGGGCGCAAGATCAGCGATTCGGCGCTGGGCCTGTTCGTGGCCGCGTTCTTCGGCTTCGCCATCGGCTATATGTTGCCCAAATGGCTGGTGCGCCGCCGTGTGTCGCGCCGCCGCAGGCAGGCGGCCAACGAACTGCCGCTGCTGATCGACCTGTTGCGGCTGTTGCAGGGGGTGGGCCTGTCGATCGACCAGAGCCTGCAAGTGCTGACCAAGGAATTCAATCAGGTGCTGCCGGTGCTGGCGCATGAGCTGCGGCTGGCATCCGAGTTGTATGTGCGCGGCCGTACCCGCGAGCAGTCGCTGGCGCGGCTGGCGGCCGGGTTCGACAACGATGATCTGTCGGCCATTTGCCGCCTGATCGCGCAGGTCGACCAGCACGGCGGCGCGGTGCAGGAGCCGCTCAACCGCTTCGGCGAGCGCCTGCGCGAGAAGCGCCGCCTGGAACTGAAGGAAAAAGTGGGAAAGACCACCGTCAAGATGACGGCGGTCATGATCGTGACCCTGCTGCCGGCGCTGTTGATCGTGACCGGCGGCGCGGGCTTCGTGGCAGTGCTGCGCGGGTTGTCGCGCATGGGGGGCATGTGATGGCGGGCGCGATGGGAAGGGCGCGGTGCGCGTGGCGTTGGACCTTGCTGGCGGCGGTGGCCGCGGGCAGCGGGGCGTTGGCCGGTTGCCAGAGCAACAACGCCGAGACCGCCTGGCAATTGATCCAGCAACAACAGCAGGAACAGGCGCTGATGCGGCAGCGCGAGGACGAGGCCGAGAACCGGCGCAAGCCGGCCGAGCCGGAGATGATGCTGTCGATGATCGCCGAGGCCCAGCGCCAGGAGCGTTACTTCGCGTCCTTGGCCTACATCGATGCGTTCCAGCAAAAGTTCGGCAATGATCCGCGCATCGCGGTGCTGCGCGCCGAGGCGCTGCGCCAGACCGGCCAGACCGCGTCCAGCGAACAGGCCTACCGCGCCCTGCTCGGAACCGCGCAGGCGGCCGAGGGCTGGCATGGGCTGGGGCTGATCGCCGGCTCGCGCGGCCAGTTCGCGCAGGCCGCCGACGATTTCGCACGCGCCGCCAAGCTCTCGCCGATGGACCCGCGCATCCTGGGCGACCTGGGGTTCGCGCGCCTGCGGGCCGGCGATCCGGCCGGCGCCCGCGTGCCGCTGGGCCAGGCCGCCGAGCTGGCGCCGGAGAACGCCAAGGTGCTGGCCAATCTGGCCGTGCTGCTGCTGGTCGAGGGCGAACCGGTGCGGGCCCAGAACGTGATGGAGCGCGCGCGGCTCAGCGATGCGGCGCGCGGCCAGGTGCTGCGCCTGGCGACCGAAATCCGCAGCCAGGCCGCCGCGCCGCTGGCCGTGGCGCCGGGCGCGCCGGCCGCCGCCACGGTGACGCAGATTCCGTCGCCAGCGGCAGCCGCTGCGTCGTCCACCCGGGTATCGCGCGGGGAGGGCGTCGTGCTGCCGGTCATGAGCCCCTTGATGGACAGACTGGGCAATGGCCCGATCGTGCGCTAACCAGGAACCGCCACCATGTCTCGAACCGCTACCTCCGTTTCGCTCACCCTGGCGCTGGCGCTGGGTGCGGCCGCGCCCTGGGCCTGCCAGGCGCAATCGAACGCTCCCCTGACCGGCGCCATGAGCGGCGGCGCGGCCCAGGCCTCGCCCGTGCCCGCGGCGCCGCCGGCCGCCGCGCCGATGCCGGCGCGGCCGGTGGTGCAGCAGGTGCAGACACCGCTGCCG
>NZ_JCBANN010000067.1:0-27306 GCF_059761975.1 Achromobacter sp. 46006 | reverse complement strand
CAACACCCTACACAGCGCACTAGAGACACCCCCCCGAGGACCACCCGCCGCCGGCCAGGCCCCGGGCCGACCGCAGGCCCAATCGCCGCAAGCCCGGCCGCAGCACGTCCAGCAGCCGCAGCCAATGCAAGCGCGACCGCAAGCCGCGCGTCCCGGCCCGGCGCCGGACAACCTGGCGCCGCACGCGCCACGCGAACACCGCGCGCCGTCCGCCAACCGTCCCGAGGCCCGCTCCCCGGGTAATCCGCAGCATGGCGGCGGCCGGCCGGCGGGCGGCCAGGGCGCCCAGCGAGGCGGCGAGCGCGGCGCGCCCCATGAAAAAGGACGCGACTGAGGCAGTCTCGGACGCACCCGCGCGCCGCCGCGCTGGATTCCAGCGGACGGCGCGGCTACAGTGGAGGTGCCTGGCCCCGTCGATGTCCGCGGGCGCCACGGCCGCGATTTCCGGAGCCCCCCATGAAGCGCCTTGCCTCCCTGTTCCTCGCCTGCGGCCTGCTGGCCGGCACCGCCGCGCACGCGGCCCTCGAGGTCGGCGCGACCGCGCCCGACTTCAGCACCCAGGCCTCGCTCGGCGGCAACGTGTTCTCCTTCAAGCTGGCCGAAGCGCTCAAGCGGGGGCCCGTGGTGCTGTACTTCTACCCCGCCGCCTTCACCGCCGGCTGCACCATCGAGGCCCACGACTTCGCCGAGGCCACCGATGAATACAAGGCGCTGGGCGCCACCGTCATCGGCGTCTCGGCCGACGACATCGACACCCTGAAGAAATTCTCGGTCAGTGAATGCCGCGGCAAGTTCGCGGTGGCCGCCGATGGCGACGGCCGGATCATGAAGGCCTACGACGCCGTGCTCGACGCGCGCCCCGACCTCGCCCAGCGCGTGTCCTACGTAATCACGCCCGACGGCAAGATCCTGTACGAATACACCAACATGAATCCCGAGGCACACGTCAGCAACACCATGCGTGCGCTGCGCGAATGGAAGGCGCGCCAGCAGTGATGGCGTGAGCGCGGTGCGCTGTCCGCCCTGATGCTGGCGCCGGCCCTGTCGGGGTGACGTCACCCGGTCGGCCAAGGCCGACCACAGCGCCGTCGACGATCCGCGAACCGACAGGCGCGCCAGCAGGGCACGCGGATCACGCCGCCGGGGCGCCAGGGCATGAAGACCTATCCGGCGCACGCCACCGACCCGGCGCACGGGCGAGTGGGCGGGCGGAAGGCGATTGGAAGGCTAGTTGAACGGCCACACCGTCGGGTGCGTGCCCGGCGGGCTCGACGGCCGCGTCCAGCGCGCCGGCGTCAACGAAAACTGAGCCGCGTGGCGCACCGCCGTCAGTTCGCCGAAGCCCGAGGCCTCGGTCTCGAGCAGGCCGGCAAAACCCGGCATCGGACAGGCCAGACCGCCCTCGACCCGGCCCAGCGCGCGCAGCCAGTGGGCGGTCTGCGCCAGCGATACGCGCACGTGCCAACTACCGCCTTCGGTTGCCTGGCGCGCCAACGCCACCTGCGCGCCGAACGCCATCAGGTAGCCCGAGGCGTGGTCCAGGATCTGCATCGGCAACGGCTTGGGCGCCTCCTGCCCGGCCGCCGCCGCCTCGGCGTGGTTGAAGCCGGCTGCCGTCTGCACCAGCGAATCGAAGCCGCGCCGGTTGGCCCAGGGGCCGGTGGCGCCATAGGCGGACAACGACACATACACGATGCCAGGCCGCAGGCGGGCAGCATCCTGCGGCCCGAACCCCAGCGCGGCCAGGCCGCCGGGCCGGTAGCCTTGCACGAACACGTGCGCGCTGCGCAGCAGATTGGCCAGCGCGATACGGCCGTCCGCGGTATCCAGGTCGGCCTGCACGGACAGCTTGCCGCGGCTGGTGTCGATCAGGTTGGCGATATTCGGCAGATGCGGCGAATTGACCAGCATCACGTCGGCGCCGTAAGCCGCCAGCGCGCGGCCACAGACCGGGCCGGCGATGATGCGGGTCAGGTCGAGCACGCGGATGCCCTTGAGCGGACGCGCATCATGTCCGTACTTGGGCAGCGGTCGCGGATCGGCCTCGCCGATGCGCTCGATCGTCAGCAGCGGCTGCGCCGCGATGGCCTGGCCCTGCGGGTGGCGGTCCCATTCATCGAAGCTGCGCATGGCGGCCACCACCATGCCGGCATCGGCCGCCACCTGTTCGAAATCCGGCGCGCGCCAGCGCGCCAGCGCCTGCTCCACCGCCTCGCGGGTGGCGCCGTCGCCGGTGGGACAGCCCAGCAGCGCCAGCGCGCCATCGCGATGGTGCGGAAAATTGGCATGGATGCGGACCCAGCCGCCATCGCCGCAACGATAGGCGCCGGTGATCGGATCGCGCGGATCGGGCGCGACGCCGTTGATGGTGAAATGGCTGCGGCACTCCTGTGCCGCGTGCCGCATATCGATACCGACCTGCTGGCGCTCGCCGCCGCGCAAGTGCCAGATCTCCGCCGCCGCCAGCGCCGCGGCCGCCATGCTGGCCTGCGCCGCCGTGCCCACCGCGAACGATGACGGCAGCACCGGATCGGCGCCGGTCAACACCACCTGCTCGAGCGCCTCGTCCGGCAGATCGAACGAGCGCCACAACTGTTGCAAAACGTCGCGCGGCGTCTTGGCGGCGGGGGAGCGTCCTTTGAGGAAGGACGGGCGCAGATCCATCAGGTGTCCCATATCGTTCGTCTTTTATTGGCTGTTGGATGGATTACATGGCGGCCCCGACGACGGCGTCAATACGGGGAAAGCGCCAGCGTGTTTCATGGTTTGACCGCCCGGCGCGGTCCGTACCCGGGATTTGGCCGCGCGCCCCCCCGTCGCTACGCCGATCAGCCGAGCCGCGGCCGGTCACATCTACTCGTAGTTTTTACAAGGTGTGCCCGGCGGCGGCCAGCGCGACGCAAATACCCATTGGCCGCCGCGGCCGCCACGACGCCCGGCACCTTGGAGCCACCGGCCCGCGCGCTAGAATGCCAGCCTTGCCGCGCTCCCTTCCCTTCCGGACTCCCGCCCGCATGCATACCCTGACCTGGCTGCGCACCGATCTGCGCCTGCACGACAACCCCGCCCTGGCGGCCGCGGCCGCGCAAGGCACTGTCACCGCCCTGTTCATCGCGGCGCCCGGCCAGTGGCGCCAGCACGGCGAAGCGCCGGCCAAAGTGGATTTCTGGCTGCGCAACCTGCATACGCTGTCGCGCGACCTGGCCGGGCTCGGCATTCCGCTCAAGCTGCTGACCGTGGACACTTGGGCGCAGGTGCCCGACGCGCTGCTGCGCTTTTGCGAGGAACACCACATTGCGGCGGTCCATGCCAATACCGAATGGGCCGTCAATGAGCGGCGCCGCGACGACGCGGTGGCCTGCCGCCTGGCCGCAGCCGGCATCGACTGGACGCTGCACCATGGCGCCTCGCTGCTGCGTCCCGGCACGGTGGTGACCGGCAAGGGCGATTGCTACCGCGTTTACACGCCGTATGCGCGCGCCTGCCGCGAGCGCCTGCGCAGCGCGCCGCCGCGCGCGATCGCCGCGCCCAGGCCGCAGGCCGCGCCCGCCTGGCAGGCCGATGCGCTGCCGCCCGCTTTCGAGGGCTACGCCCCCGCCAGCGATCCTATCCGCGCCCTGTGGCCCGCTGGCGAAGCCGCGGCCGCCGACCGGCTCGACGCCTTTACCGATGGCGTCATCGATGCCTACCGCGACGAACGCGATTTCCCCAGCCTGCCGGCCACCAGTTGCCTGTCGCCCTACCTGGCGGCCGGCGTGCTGTCGCCGGGCCAGGCGCTGCGCGCGGCCCTGGCCGCGAACCACGGCGAACTGGAAAGCGGCAATGCCGGCGCCGCCACATGGATCAACGAACTGCTGTGGCGCGAGTTCTACCAGCACCTGCTGGCGGCCTGCCCCGGGCTGTCGATGCACCGCCCCATGAAACCGGAAACCGTCGCGGTGCCTTGGCGCGAAGCGCCCGATGACCTCGCGGCCTGGCAACAGGGCCGCACCGGCGTGCCGATCGTCGACGCCGCCATGCGCCAGCTCCTGGCGCTGGGCTGGATGCACAACCGGCTGCGCATGGTCACGGCCATGTTCCTGAGCAAGAACCTGCTGATCGACTGGCGCCTGGGCGAAGCCTGGTTCATGGCGCAGCTGGTGGACGGCGACCTGGCCGCCAATAACGGCGGCTGGCAATGGAGCGCCTCCACCGGCGCCGACTCGGTGCCCTACTTCCGCGTCTTCAACCCCCTGTCGCAGTCGCGCAAGTTCGATCCGCGCGGCGTGTTCCTGCGCGAATGGCTGCCCGAGCTGGCGCATCTGGACGACAGCGCCATCCACGATCCCAGCCCGATGGAACGGGCGGCGGCCGGTTACCCCGCGCCCATCGTCGACCTGCCGCAAAGCCGGCTGCGCGCGCTGGAGGCCTTCGGCAACCTGCCCAAGGCCTGAACGCCGACCAAAATCATCCATCACATCACGGCCGCCCAGTCCCGCGGCCCATTTCATTTCGTATACTTTCAAAATGTTTTGATATATATCAAACCGGCGATATCGTCCGTCCCCGATGATCCGGCAGCAACACGCCCCGCCCATCACAGGACGAATGACGCATGCGAAACAACCAGCCGGTCCACGACAAGGAATACACGCTGCACGACGAGCAGTACCTGATCTCCCGCACCGACGCCCGCGGCCGCATCATCTACGCCAACCCCGCGTTCGTCGAAGTCAGCGGCTTTGCCCGCGAAGAACTGGTGGGGGCCGCCCACAACATCGTGCGCCACCCCGACATGCCCGAAGCCGCGTTCGAGGATCTGTGGCGCACCATCCAGCGCGGCGAGTCCTGGACCGGCGTGGTCAAGAACCGGCGCAAGGATGGCGGCTTCTACTGGGTGCTGGCCAACGTCACCCCCATCATCGAACGCGGCGAGACCGTCTGTTACGCCTCGGTGCGGGTCAAACCGACCCGCGCCCAGATCGAGGCCGCCGATGCCGCCTACACTCGCCTGCGCAACGGCACCGCGCGCGGCTTCACGCTCAGCCGGGGCCAGGTCAAGCCGACCGGCCTGCGCGGCGTGCTGGCGCGCCTGAAACTGTGGCGCCTGACCGGCGTGCGCTCGCGCATGCTGGCCTGGGCCATGCTGGCGTCCAGCCTGTTCCTGGGCGCGGCCGGCGTGGCGCTGTACGGCATGCTCGACCGCATGAGCACCGAGGAAATCGCGCTGGCCGGCGCCATGCTCGCGACCGGCGTGATCCTGATCTTCGCTTCCGGTTGGGGCTTTGCCCGCTCGATCACCGGCCTGCTGGTCACCGCCACCGACTTCACCCGCCAGATCGCCGCCGGCAACCTCAGCACACCCCTGCCGCCGGCCAGCATCCGCGACGAGATCGGCGCGCTGAAGTTCTCGCTGGAAGTGATGCGCAAGAGCCTGGTCAGCATCACCCGCGACGTGCACAACGGCATCGAGAGCGCGCTGGCCTCGGCCGCCGAGATCGCCGACGGCAACGCCGACCTGTCGGCCCACACGCAGCGCCAGGCGGCCTCGCTGGAGGAAGCCGCGGCCAGCATGGAACAGTTGGCCTCCACCGTGAAACAGACCGCCACCAACGCGCACGGCGCCGACCAGATGGCCAACCAGGCCTCGGACGTGGCCCGGCGCGGCGGCCAGGTGGTCGATGACGCGGTGCGGGCGATGCAGGGCATCGTGCAGAGCACCGCGCGCATCAGCGAGATCGTCGGCATCATCGACGGCATTGCCTTCCAGACCAACATCCTGGCGCTTAACGCCGCGGTGGAAGCGGCCCGCGCCGGCGAGGCCGGCAAGGGTTTCGCGGTGGTGGCCGCCGAAGTGCGCGCCCTGGCGCAGAAAAGCGCCACGGCGGCGCGCGAGATCAAGGAACTGATCGAGGCGTCGAACCACAAGGTCGAGGACGGCGTGCGCCACGTCGAGCGCGCCGGCGAGGCCATGCTCGACATCGTCGGTTCGGTGCGGCAGGTGACCGAGATCGTCAATGAGATCGCCGCCACGTCCAACGAGCAGCACACCGGCATCGACAACGTCAGCCGCACCATCTCGGAAACAGACAGCGCCGCGCAGAGCAACGCCGCGCGCGTGGAGCAGGCCAGCCGCGCGGTCGACAACCTGCGCACCCGCGGCGCGCAACTGCGCCACGCCATCGAGGTGTTCCGCATTGCCGGCGCCCAGACCGTGCTGCCCAAGCGCGCCGCGGCGCCGGCGCCCGCGACCCTGATCCCCACGCCACGCCAGGCAAGGCCGCTGTTGCCACGGCGCGCCTCGTAAGGCGCCACGCACGTCGCGGCGCGCGGCCTCAGGCCGCCGCGGCGGCCGCCTGGATCGCCGCGAGCTGGCCCGCCAGGCCCGGCCGCGCGGCGGCAAAGCGGCCATCCAGCGCGGCGGTCCCCACCGTGAAACCCGCCGCGCCCGCGCGGCAGGCCGCCTGGATGCGCGCCGGCGTGTCGAGCGAGCCGGCCACGATCACCGGCCGCGCCCCGCCGCACACCTCGCGCATCAGCGCCGGCACGTCCACCTCGGCGCGATAGGCCAGCAGATCCAGGCCATGCACGCCGGGCTTGCCGGCCAGTTGCCGCGCGCTGTGCGCGATCTGTTCGCGCGTGCCGCCCAGGACGCTGGGATGGCCGTGGACGCGTCCCGGAAACGGGTAATAGCGGATGTTTGAGCCGGCCAGCAGCGCCAGCGCATCATCCACATGCGTGCCGCCCAGCAGGCAGTCCACGCCAAGCTCCAGCGCGGCCCGCACCGATGCCAGTTCGCTCTCGCGGTCCTGCGAGACAACTTCCAGATAGCACCTCGCGCCCGCCGCGTGGATGGCGCGCCGCAGGCGCCCCAGCACGGCCAGCGGCTGGCCGATGTCCTTGAAGCCGAGGTGGCGCACGCCGCTGGCCAGCGCGATGTCCAGGCAGGCATCGGCCGCATCGATGGTGCGGTCGTTGCGGGTCAGCATGAAGATGAAGTCGGCGGGCATGGGGTTCGCGCCAGGGGCAATGGGTTCGATCATAGGTCGGGACGCTTACGCGCGGTGGCCGGACGCGGCGGCATCCGGCGGGTTGGCGGCCAGCCGCAAGGCATGGTCGATGGCGGTCCGCAGGCTGGCGGGGTCGGCGATGCCCTGGCCGGCGATGTCGAACGCCGTGCCGTGGTCGGGACTGGTGCGGACAAAGGGCAGGCCGAGCGTGATGTTCACGCCCTGCTCCAGGCCCAGGTACTTGACCGGGATCAGGCCCTGGTCGTGGTATTGCGCCACCACCACGTCGAAGCGGCCCTGGCGCGCCTGCATGAAGACCGTGTCGCCCGGCCACGGGCCGCTGGCATCGATGCCTTCCCGACGCGCGGCGGCAATCGCCGGGCCGATGATGCGTTGTTCTTCGTCGCCGAACAGGCCGCCCTCGCCGGCATGCGGGTTCAGCCCGGCCACCGCCACCCGCGGCGCGGCGGCGCCCAGCGCGCGGCCGCCCTGGTGCGCCAGCCGGATCGCCGACAGTTGCGCGTCGAAATCGGCGCGCTCGATGGCCTGGCGCAGCGAACAGTGGATGGTGACCAGCACGGTGGCGATGGCCCCATTGGCCAGCATCATCGCCACGCGCCCGGCGCCGCCGCGTTCGGCCAGAATCTCGGTGTGGCCGGGGTACGGCACGCCGGCCGCGGCCAGCGCTTCCTTGTGCACGGGCGCCGTGACCATGCCCGCCACCCGGCCCTCGCGCGCCAGGTCGATGGCCAGGCAGATGGCCTGGTATGCCGCTCGGCCGGCGGTCGCATCGAGCCGCCCGAATGGCGGCGGCACTGGCATGCGCGACGACGGCAGCAGGCGGATCTCCCCGGCCTCCCGGCCCGCCTGGATCCCCGCCACGTCGTCCACCACCCGCAGGCGGTCGGCCGCGCCCAGTGGCGCCAGCGCGCGCGCCATCACACCGGCATCGCCGACCACCACGCAGCATTGCGCATAGCGCGCCCGCAGCAGCGTCCTGGCGACGATTTCCGGCCCGATGCCGGCGGGATCGCCCATGGTGATAGCCAAGGGCAGCGCGGGCGCGGGCAGGTCGGCCCGCGCGGTCACAGGGTTCATCGGCACAGCGGTCTCCAGGCGGCATCGCGCAATGCCTCGGGGCCGCCAAAGCCACCCGCCTTCATGGTGATCGACAACGGCCGGCCGGCGCTCGCGGCGGTCCCGGCGGGAAAGCCGGGCGCCAGTTCACAGGTCAAGGTAAAGGCGTCGATGGCCAGCACGGCGTGCGTCTGGTCGCCCGGCACGCCGCGATGCACCCGCACCGCGCCGAAACCGCGCAGGAACGGCGCGGCGCCATCGGCGGCGCTGGTAAGGTCGTCGGCCAGGATGCCGATCGTCTTGGACAGGTTTTCCGGTGGGTTCATATTGGTGATTAAAATGCATCCGAATCACCAGGAAAATCGATCATTTCTGACGATTATTCGTGATTAAAAATCACCAATGAAATCTAGCCACCGCCCCTCCCTGAACGACCTGCGCGCCTTCGAGGCGGTCGCCCGCCTGGGCTCGGTGCGCGCGGCCGCCGACGAACTGGCGCTGACCCACGGCGCGGTCAGCCGGCGCGTGGCCAAGCTGGCCGACGACCTGGGGCTGGCCCTGGTGGAACCGGCCGGCCGCGGCTTGCGCGTCACCGCCGGCGGCCAGTCGCTGGCCTCGACCATGCAGCGCGCGCTGGCGCTGATCCATGACACCATCGACACGTTGCAGGCGCGCGATGCGCAGCGGCCGCTGGTGCTGTCCTGCGAACGTTCCGTGGCCATGCGCTGGCTGATTCCGCGGCTGTCGGCATTCCAGGACCGGCACCCTGAGATCGAGCTGCACCTGTCGGTGGGCGGCGGCCCGCTGGACTTTGCCCGCGACCAGGCCACGCTGGCGCTGCGGCGCCTGGACTTTCCGGTGCATCCCGACTGGATCATCACGCCGCTGATGGCGGAAAACATGGGCCCGGTCATGGCCCCGTCGCTGTTGCCCGCGTTCCAGGCCGGCGATTACGTGGCGCTGTCCTCGCGCACCCGGCCGCACGCGTGGGACGACTGGCTGAATCAGGCTCCGGGGCGGCCCGCCCCGCGCGCCACGCGCAGCCTGGATCATCATTTCCTGATGGTGGAGGCGGCCGCCGCCGGGCTGGGCGTGGCGCTCAGTCCGCGCATCCTGGCGCTGGACGACCTGCGCAGCGGGCGGCTGGTGGCGCCGCTGGATTTCGCGCCCGACGGCTCCGCCTACGCACTGATCGAATCGCGCGCCGCGCCGGCGGGCGCGGCGCCCGCGCTGGCGGCCTTGAAGCAATGGCTGGTCGACGCCGCGGCCGACGCCTGAGCGGCGCCGGGGCGGGCCGGCCACGGTGTCATGGCGCGAGGGCCAGCGTGTCGTGCCGCGACGGCCCTCACGTCATGGCGCGACAGCCGCGCCCTTGTCCAGGCGCTTCATGAACACCAGCAGTTCCTTTTCCACCTGCTTGTCGCCGCGCGCCTGCGCGGCCTTCAGGCCGGCCTCCCAGGCCGCGCGCGCGCCGGCCTTGTCGCCCCGCCCCAGGCGGGCCTTGCCCAGCCACTTCCAGGCCACCGAATAATCCGGATCGAAGGCGAGCGAGGCGCGCAAGTGCGTTTCGGCATCGACGAAGCACTCCTGTTCGGCGTAGGCCTTGCCCAGCGAGAATCGCAACAACATGTTGTCGGTGCCCTTGGCCAACATGGTTTCCAGACGATCGATCATTTCCCGCATGGCCGCCCTCCTTTGCGCCGCTTGCGCAGACTGCGATGGCACATGATAGGCCGCTGCCGACGCGTCGGCCGCAATGGCCCCGCGCCGCGCAGGGGTAGCGGCGGGCGTTCAAAACGATCGGTTTCCTTGCGTTTCAGGCGCCGCCGCAACGGGAATGCCGGTGCGACTATCTTGTCACACGAACAGGATCTTCCCAGGCCAGCGCCGATCCTGGCCGCCTGCTGACGGCAGGCCGCAACCGTCAAACAGAAAGGTGTCCGCTCGATGCCGTCCTTGCGCTCCTTGCCGCGCCGCCTGGCGCCCCTGCTGTTGCCGCTGGCGGCACTGGCGCTGTGCGCGCCGCTGCAAGCCACGCCCGCCGCCGCCACCCATCCGGCGGCCACGGACCATGAGGCCGAAGCCCGGGCGCTCGACGCCGCGCTGGTCAACCGCATCACCTGGGGCGCCACCCCGGCCGAACTGGCGCGCATGCGTGCTATGGGCCCGCAGCGCTACCTGCAGGCGCAACTGCACCCCGACCCGCAAGCGCGCCTGCCCGCCGCCGTGCAGCAGCGCATCGACGCGCTGTCGATTTCGCGCCAGAGCGCCGAGGACGCGCACGCCGAACAACGCGCCCTGCGCCAGGGCGCCAAGAATGCCACGCCAGAGGCCAGGCAACAGGCCCGGCGCGATGCCCGCGCCATCTCGCGCCAGCGCGCTGGCGACACCGCCAGCCGCGCGTTCTACCGCGCGCTGTACTCGCCCAACCAGTTGCAGGAACAGATGACCTGGTTCTGGATGAACCACTTCAACGTCTACGCCGCCAAGAACGACATCGGCACCTACATCGACCAGTACGAGGAACGCGCCATCCGTCCGCACGCGCTTGGCAGGTTCCGCGACCTGCTGGCGGCCACGCTGCGTTCGCCGGCGATGCTGGCGTACCTGGACAACACCCAGAACGCCGCCGGACACATCAATGAAAACTACGCGCGCGAACTGATGGAGCTGCACACGCTGGGCGTCAAGGGCGGCTACACGCAGGCCGACGTGCAGGAACTGGCGCGCATCCTCACCGGCCTGGGCATCCACAACCAGGAAGGCCCGCCCAAGGTCCGGCCCGCGCTGCGCGGCCAGGTGGTGCTGGACGGCCTGTTCCTGTTCAACCCGGCGCGCCACGATTACGGCGGCAAGCGCTTCCTGGGCCACGCCATCCGCGGCACCGGCCTGGCGGAAGTCGACCAGGCCGTGGACCTGCTGGCGCGCCATCCCGCCACCGCGCGCTTCATCAGCGCCAAGCTGGCGGCCTACTTCATGGGCGACGCGCCGCCGGCCTCCGTGATCGACAGGATGGCCAAGACCTTCCAGGCGAGCGACGGCGACATCGCCGCCACCTTGCAGACGCTGTATGGCTCGCCGGAATTCACGCAGTCGCTCAAGACGGGCGTGTTCAAGGACCCGGTGCATTACGTCTACTCGGCCCTGCGCCTGACCTATGCCGACCTGCCCCCCATCGTCAACCCGCGGCCGGGCCTGGCCATGCTGCGGCAACTGGGTCAGCCGTTGAACCAGCGCCTGACGCCCGACGGCTACCCGCAGGCGCAGTCGGACTGGGCCGGCTCCGGCCAGATGACCGCGCGCTTCGAAGTGGCACGCGCCATCGCCGCCGCGCCGCAGGCCTTCTACCGCGAGGGCGACGACAAGGGGCCGGTGGAACTGCCGCGCCTGCCCGACCTGCTGCGCGAGAACGCCGGCGACGGCCTGTTCGCGCGCCTGTCGCCTGCCACCCGCGATGCCATCGCGCAGGCGAAGAACCCCAAGGACGCCAACACCTATCTGCTGGCCTCGCCCGAATTCATGCGGCGCTGAGGCGCCGCGGGAGAAACCCATCATGGACCGCCGCCGCATCCTGCAACTGATGGCCTCGGCGCCGCTCGTCTTCGGCGCCAACCGCCTGTACGCCGCGCCGGCCGCCGCCGGCAACAAACTGCTGGTCGTCTTCATGCGCGGCGCCTACGACGCCGCCAGCCTGCTGGTGCCGGCCGGCAGCGACTTCTACTACGAGTCGCGCCCCAGCATCGCCATCGCCAGGCCCGGCAGCGGCGCCGGCGCCGCGCTGCCCCTGGCCGACGGCTGGGCCCTGCACCCGGCGCTGGCGGACAGCCTGATGCCGTTCTACCAGAAGCGCCAGCTGGCATTCGTGCCGTTCGCCGGCACCGACGACACCAGCCGCAGCCACTTCGAAACCCAGAACCGCATCGAACTCGGCCAGGGCGCGGCCCGCGACAGGAACGGTGACTTCCGCTCGGGCTTCCTGAACCGCCTGGCGGCGACGCTCGGCGGCAACGACGAACAGGCCGCCGCCTTCACCGCCGAGGTGCCGCAGATTTTCCGCGGCGCCGAGCGCGTGCCCAACATCGACCTGGGCGGCGCGGCGCGCAAGTCGCGCCTGTCCGAGGCCGACAACCGCGCCATCGCCGCCATGTACCAGCACACCGACCTGGGCGCCTCGGTCGCCGAGGGCCAGCGCATCATGGGCGCCACGCGCGCCGAACTCGACGCGGAAATGCAGGCCGCCAGCGGCAACGCCGTGTCGGCCGACAGGTTGGCGCAGGAAGCGCGGCGCATCGGCCGCTTCATGCGCGACCGCTACAACCTCGGTTTCGTCGACGTCGGCGGCTGGGACACGCACGTCGGCCAGGGCAACGCCAGCGGCTTGCTGGCCAACCGGCTCGGCCAGCTTGGGCGGGCGTTGGCCGGCTACGCCGATGCCATGGGCCCGGCCTGGCGGCAGACCACGGTGGTGGTCATCAGCGAATTCGGCCGCACCTTCCGCGAGAACGGCAACAAGGGCACCGACCACGGCCACGGCACGGTCTACTGGGTGCTGGGCGGCAACGTGCGCGGCGGCCGCATCGCCGGCCGCCAGGTCGCGGTCAAGCGCGAGACCCTGTTCCAGGACCGCGACTACCCGGTGCTCAACGAATACCGCGCGTTATTCGCCGGCCTGTTCTCGCGCCTGTACGGCCTGAGCCCGGCGCGGCTGGCGCAGGTGTTCCCGGGCATCACGCCGCTGGACCTGAAACTGGTCTGAACACAGGCTACGGGTATACCCTTATTGCTGACAGGGATTTGCGGCGGCGCGCGCGGACGGCTGCTCTAAAATTCGCGCTCCCTTCCCTGCCGCCGCGGCCCCGAGCCCCCCGGCCCTCTCCCCGCTTTTACATGCCCCTGCATCTCATCGCGCTGGCCGCCGCCGCCTTCGGCATCGGCACCAGCGAATTCGTCATCATGGGCCTTTTGCCCAACGTCGCCGCCGACCTGGACGTCAGTATCGACATCGCCGGCCTGCTGATCACCGGCTACGCCATGGGCGTGGTGATCGGCGCGCCCATCATGGCCATCATCACCGCGCGCATGCCGCGCAAGGCCACGCTGATCGGCCTGGCCAGCACCTTCGTGCTGGGCAACCTGCTCTGTGCGCTCGCGCCGGGCTACGGCACGCTGATGGCCGCGCGCGTCTTCACCGCCTTCTGCCACGGCGCCTTCTTCGGCATCGGCGCGGTGGTGGCGGCCGACCTGGTGCCGCGCCACCAGCGCTCCAGCGCCATCGCGCTGATGTTCACCGGCCTGACGCTGGCCAACGTGCTGGGCGTGCCGCTGGGCACCGCGCTGGGCCAGGTGGCGGGCTGGCGCTCGACCTTCTGGGCGGTCAGCGGCATCGGGCTGGTCGCGGTGGCGGCGCTGGCGGCGTGGCTGCCCGGCCGCATCCCGATGCAACCGGGCAACATCCTGCGTGAATTTCGCGTGCTGCGCGACGTGCGCGTGCTGTGGCCGCTGGTCGCCAGCGTGCTGGCCTCGGCCGCGCTGTTCTGCGTGCTGACCTATATCGCGCCGATCCTGCGCGACATCACCGGCGTGTCAGAACGCGGCGTGACCGGCGTGCTGCTGCTGTTCGGCGTGGCGCTCACGGTGGGCAGCACGCTCGGCGGCAAGCTAGGCGATCGCAACCTGGAAGTGTCGCTGCGCCGCATCTTCCTGGGCCTGCTGCTGGTGTTCCTGGCGCTCAGCCAGGCCATCCACGCGCTGGCGCCGATGCTGGTGATGACCTTCATCTGGGGCACGCTCGGCTTTGCCGTGGTGCCGCTGCTGCAGACCTTGATCGTGGACCAGGCGGCCGAGGCCCCCAACCTGGCCTCGACCCTGAACCAGGGCGCCTTCAACCTGGGCAACGCCGGCGGCGCCTGGCTCGGCAGCCTGGCGCTGGGCCACGGCCTGCCCCTGACCGACCTGCCGTGGATGTCGGCGGCCATCGCCGCGGCGGTGTTGCTGCTGACCCTGTGGGGCACGCGCTACTATGGGCGCCACGCCGGGAGGACGCAACCGCCGCAACCCGGCGCGCTGGCCTCGTCCCGTTCCGACGCCTGACCCCAAGGAGCCCACATGAGCACGATCTACGATTTCTCGGCCCGCGACATCCACGGCGCCGACCAGCCCCTGTCCGCCTACCGCGGCCGGGTGCTGCTGGTGGTGAACGTGGCCTCGAAATGCGGCTTCACGCCGCAGTACTCGGGCCTGGAAGAGCTGTACCGCGCGCTGCGCGACGACGGCCTGACGGTGCTGGGCTTTCCCTGCGACCAGTTCGGCCGCCAGGAGCCGGGCAATGAGGCCGAGATCCTCGACTTCTGCACCACGCAGTACGACATCACCTTCCCGCTGTTCGCCAAGATCGACGTCAACGGCGCCAACGCCGACCCGCTGTACCGCTGGCTCAAGGGCGAGAAGCCCGGCGTCTTCGGCACCGAGGGCATCAAGTGGAACTTCACCAAGTTCCTGGTGGGCCGCGACGGCCAGGTGATCAAGCGCTACGCCCCCACCGACACGCCGGCCGGGCTGAAGGACGACATCGTCCGCGCGTTGGCGGCGCCGGCCGGCTGACCGCCCCCAAGGCCGGCAGACGCCGCCAGCCGCACCCGGGTCCTGGCGCCGGCGACGCTCCCGATTCAGCCGCGCCCTTTCACCGCAACGGCGGCAGCCGGCGGCGCACGGTGTGCGCCTTGACGATGGCGGTGTTGGTCTCGGCGAACTCGGTCACGCGCTCCAGGATGCCGTCCAGGTGGGTGATCGAGCGCAGCACCACGCGCGCGATGAAGCAGTCGTCGCCCGTGACCTTGTCGCATTCCACGAATTCCGGGATTTGCTGGATCAGCCCCTCGACCCGCCGCAACTGGCCCGGCAGCGGCCGGATGCGCACGATCGCCTCCAGCGTGTAGCCCAGCGCTACCGGATCGACGTCCAGCGTGTAGGCGCGGATCACCCCCGATTCCTCCAGCCGCCGCAGGCGGTCGGCCACGCTCGGCGCGGACATGCCGACCTGGCGCGCCAGGTCGGCGGTGGTGGTGCGCGCGTTGGCCGTCAGCGCCTCGACCAGGCGGCGGTCGATACCATCCAGGACGGGGTTTTCATTCTTTAGGTCATTCTGCATAAATTCCACCCAAACGAAGGTTGAATGGCCAAAGCGGCACAGCAACATCATATTACCGGCCAGATCGGCCTGGGATAATTTCTCCATCGAATCGCGGCCCGCGCGGCCGCTGGAGCCTTCCATGCCCCCCTCATCCGATCGCGTCGGCCTGGCCCAGATGGCCGCCGCCATGACCCTGTCCGGCACCCTGGGCGTGTTCGTCCTCGAATCCGGCCAGAGCGCCTGGAACGTGGTGTTCTTCCGGTGCGTCTTCGGCGGCCTGTCGCTGTTCCTGTATTGCTGGGCGCGCGGCCTGCTCAAGCCCGGCCTGTTCACGGCCCGCATCCTGGCGCTGGCCTTGGCCGCCGGCGCCGCGCTGGTGCTGAACTGGGTGCTGCTGTTCTCGGCCTACCGCCTGGCCTCGATCTCGCTGGCCACCGCCGTCTACAACGTGCAGCCCTTCTTCCTGATCGGCCTGGGCGCACTGTTCCTGGGCGAACGCCCTACGCGCGGCAAGCTGGCCTGGTCGGTGATCGCCTTCGCCGGCCTGCTGCTGGTGCTCAAGCTCACCGATCACAGCGGCGGCGACGCCTACCTCTCGGGCCTGCTGCTGGGGCTGGGCGCGGCGGCGCTCTACGGCGTCACCGCCGTCATCGTCAAGCGCCTGAAGGGCATCCCGCCGCAGGTGCTGGCGCTGGTGCAGGTGACGCTGGGCGCGGTCATGCTGCTGCCCATGGCCGACTTCCAGGCTTTGCCCTCGGCGCCGCTGCAATGGGGCTGCCTGGTGGCGCTGGGCCTGATCCACACCTGCCTGATGTACATCCTGATGTATTCGGCGATCCAGAAGCTGCCGACCACCTCGACCGCCGCGCTCAGCTTTATCTATCCGGCCGTGGCGATCCTGCTGGACCTGGTGGTGTACGGCCACCGCATGGACGCCACCCAGGTGCTGGGCGTGGCCATGATCTTCCTGGCGGCCGCCGGCGTCAGCCTGAACTGGCAGTGGCGCCTGCGCGGCGGCCCTCGGCCCGGCGCGGCATGACCCTGGGGCGGCGCGCCAAACCCGCACCGCGCCCCCGGGTATTCGGCCGCGCGCCCGGGGCGCCGCTATCATGGACCTTCAGATCCGCCGGCAGTGGCCGGCGGCGCCAAGACGCTGAGGAATCCCCATGATCGATCTCTATTACTGGACCACCCCGAACGGCCACAAGATCACGATTTTCCTGGAAGAAGCCGGACTGCCGTACGAGATCCACCCGGTCAACATCAGCAAGGGCGACCAGTTCAAGCCCGAATTCCTGGCCATCGCGCCCAACAACCGCATTCCGGCCATCGTCGACCAGCAGCCCGCCGACGGCGGCGCGCCGCTGTCGCTGTTCGAGTCCGGCGCCATCCTGCAGTACCTGGCCGAAAAGACCGGCCGCTTCCTGCCCGCCGACCTGCGCGGCCGCGCCGAGGTGTCACAGTGGCTGTTCTGGCAGATGGGCGGCCTGGGCCCCATGGCCGGCCAGAACCACCACTTCTCGGGTTATGCGCCCGAGCGCATCCCCTACGCCATCGAGCGCTACGTCAAGGAAACCAACCGCCTCTACGGCGTGCTGGACAAGCGCCTGGCCGACCGCGAGTTCGTCGCCGGCGACTACTCCATCGCCGACATGGCGGCCTACCCCTGGATCGTGCCGCATGCCAAGCAGGGCCAGGACCTGAACGACTTCCCGCACCTGAAGCGCTGGTTCGACGCCATTGCCGCGCGTCCGGCCGTGCAGCGCGCCTACGCGCTGGCCGACAAGGTCAACACCGCGCCGTCGGTCAGCGACGACGAGTCGCGCCGCATCCTGTTCGGCCAGACCGCCCAGAACGTGCGCTGAGCGAGGCCGCCATGACCGATTCCCCGCTACGGTTCCGCCGCGCGCGCGCGGCCGACCTGCCCGAGATCGTCGCCATGCTGGCCGACGATGAACTCGGCGCCAGGCGCGAAGACCCCTCGATTCCGCTCAACCCCCGCTACACTGCCGCTTTTGCCGCCATCGAACAGGACCCGAACCAGTTCTTCGCGGTGGTCGAGCGCGACGCGCGCCTGATCGGCTGTTTGCAGTTATCGTTCATACCCGGCCTGTCGCGGCTGGGCCAATGGCGCGGACAGATCGAAAGCGTGCGCATCGCCTCGTCGGCGCGCGGCCAGGGCCTGGGACGCGCCATGTTCGAGTGGGCCATCGAGCAGTGCCGCGCGCAGGGATGCGCGCTGGTGCAGCTGACCACCGACCGCGCCCGGCCCGACGCCCGCCGCTTCTACGAAAGCCTGGGCTTCGTGGCCAGCCATGACGGCATGAAACTGAGCCTGTAGCGCCGCCCCCGGCGCCAGGCCCGATACACAAGGAGCGCCCATGCACGGCGAATACAAAGTCCCCGGTGGCAAGCTGGTGGTCGCGGACCTGGAAGTCCGCGACGGCCGCCTGGCCGATGTCCGCATCAGCGGTGATTTCTTCCTCGAACCGCCCGAGGCGCTGGAAGCCATCAACCGCGGCCTGAACGGCCTGCCCGCCGACGCCGGCGAACTGGAACTGGCGCTGGCCGTGCAGTCGGCGCTACCGCCCGGCACCGAAATGTTCGGCTTCTCTGCCGAGGCCGTGGCGGTGGTGCTGCGGAGGGCGCTGGCATGACCCGCACCGACTGGAACGACTACGACTGGCAACTGATCCACGAAGCGCCGCAACGCCCCGCGCTGCACATGGCGCTGGACGCCGTCATCACCGACGAAGTCGGCGCCGGCACGCGCCCGCCCACCCTGCGCATCTGGGAATGGTCGGCGCCGGCCGTCGTGATCGGCCGCTTCCAATCGCTCAAGAACGAAGTCGACCCCGAGGGCGCCCAGCGCCACGGCATCGAGGTCGTGCGCCGCGTCAGCGGCGGCGGCGCCATGTTCATCGAACCGGGCAACAGCATCACCTATTCGCTGAGCGCGCCGCAGGCGCTGGTGCACGGCATGAGCTTCCAGGAAAGCTATGCCTTCCTGGACGCCTGGGTGCTGCAGGCGCTGCAGGGCCTGGGCATCAAGGCCTGGTACCAGCCGCTCAACGACATTGCCTCGGACATCGGCAAGATCGGCGGCGCCGCCCAGGCCCGCCGCGCAGGAGCAGTGCTGCACCACGTCACCATGTCCTACGACATCGACGCCGATAAAATGGTGGAAGTCTTGCGCATCGGGCGCGAGAAACTGTCGGACAAGGGCACCACCAGCGCCAAGAAGCGCGTGGACCCGCTGCGCACCCAGACCGGGCTGGCGCGCGAGGTCATCATCCAGCGCATGGTGGACACCTTCGCCAGCCTGCACCGGCTGACGCCGGGCCAGTTGGGCGCCGCCACGCTGGCGCAGGCCGAGGCCCAGGCCGCCGACAAGTTCTCCACGCCCGAATGGACCGCGGCCGTTCCCTGAGACGCCGCGGGTTTGAGTCGGACGGCCGCGCCCGCGGGCGCGGCCGGGTTTTCTGGAGGTAGTTCAATGCGTCTTCCCCGCAAGCCACGCGGCCTGTCCGCCGCGGGTCTTTTGGGAGCCGTCCTGCTGGCCCTGGCCGGCTGCGGCAGTTCGCCCCCCGCCAACATCACGCTGGACACCACGGCGGCCGGCACGGCCACGCCCGAGAAGATCGGCGACCTGGCCACCGAGCACATCAAATGGGCCGCCAGCAAGCCCGATTGCAAAGGCGACTGCCCGCGCATCGAAATCGACAGCGTGGCCTTCCCCGGCATCCCCAAGCTGAGCGCGCTGGTCGACCACGTGCTGGCCTACATGACCGGCACAGACGCCAATCGCCGCGGCCCTTACGAGACGCTGTCCGAATACACGCAGTATTTCTGGTCCACCGCCCGCCCGCGCGATGCCACCTACTTCAAGGCCAGCGTCAAGGACACGGTGGGCGACATCGTCTCGATCGAGCTGCACACCGAGCAGTTCCTGACCGGCGCCGCGCACGGCATTCCCGCCACCCAGTACCTGAACTGGGAACGCAGCCGCGGCCGCGTCATGGCGCTAGACGAAGCGCTGATTCCCGGGCGCCGCGCCGAATACGTCGCCGCGTTGCGGCAGGCCCACGCCAAGTGGCTGGCCGGCAACGCCGACGCCAGGCGCGACCCGGCGGCCTACAGCAAGATGTGGCCGTTCCAGGAAAGCGACAACTTCGCGCTCACGCGCGACGGCGTCGTGGTCAAGTACGACGCCTACTCGATCGCCCCCTACTCGCATGGCGAACCGGAACTGAACATTCCGTACTCGAACCTGCGCGGCATCCTCAAGCCGGAACTGCTGCCCAAGTCCTAGCGCCTGTCGACAACAGCGCGCCGCACCCGTGCGCGGGCAGCGCCGCGCTAACGGAAACCGCCCCTGTCGGGGCGGCTTGCTTGTCTTCCTCGCGCTCCTCCAGACGCCGGGCCAGGGCCCGGCGCCAGAAGGACTTACGGGTACAGGCCGCGCACCTGGCGCGCCTGCAGGATGCGCGTGCAAGCCACGATGAACGCGGCGGTGCGCAGCGTCACCTTGTGCTCCCTGGCCACCAGGGCGATCGAGGCGTAGGCCTCGCGCATGATGCGTTCCAGGCGCTGGTTGATTTCGTCCTCGCTCCAGAAGAAGCTGGAGAAGTCCTGCACCCATTCGAAGTACGACACCGTCACGCCGCCAGCGTTGGCCAGCACGTCCGGCACCACGTACACGCCGTTCTCGGCCAGGATGTCGTCCGCTTCCGGCGTGGTCGGGCCGTTGGCGCCTTCCACCACGATCTTGGCGCGCACCTTGGCGGCGTTGTCGGCGGTGATCTGGCTTTCCAGGGCCGCCGGGATCAGGAATTCGGTTTCGAGCGTCCAGAACTCGTTCTTGTCCAGAGCCTGGCCGCCGGAGAAGCCGCCCACGCCGCCATGCTGCGACACGTGCGACAGCAGCTTGTGGACGTCCAGGCCGGCGGCGTTGTGCACCGTGCCGGTGTGGTCCTGCGCCGCGATGACCTTGGCGCCGGCTTCATGGAACAGGCGGGCGGCGGTGCCGCCCACGTTGCCGAAGCCCTGCACCACCACGCGCGCCTTGGACACGTCGATGCCCAGGTCGCGCGCGGCTTCGCAGCCGACTACGAACACGCCGCGGCCGGTGGCCTCGACGCGGCCCAGGCTGCCGCCCAGCGCGATCGGCTTGCCGGTCACGACGCCGGTGGCGGTCGAGCCCTCGTTCATGGAATACGTGTCCATCATCCAGGCCATGGTCTGGGCGTTGGTGTTCACGTCAGGCGCGGGAATGTCCTTGGACGGGCCGATGATGACGCCGATTTCCGAGGTGTAGCGGCGCGTCATGCGCTCGAGTTCGGACTGCGACAACTTGCGCGGGTCGACGCGGATGCCGCCCTTGGCGCCGCCGTACGGCAGGTTGACCGCGGCGTTCTTGACCGACATCCAGGCGGCCAGCGCCATCACTTCCGACAGGGTCACGTCCTGGTGGAAACGCACGCCGCCCTTGCCCGGACCGCGCGAGGTGTTGTGCTGCACGCGGTAGCCCTCGAAATGAGCCACGCTGCCATTGTCCAGCTCGATCGGCACGTCGACGATCAGCGAGCGCTTGGGCCGCTTCAGGGTCTCGACCCAGCGCGCCAGCGGACCGAGGTACGGCGTCACCCGGTCAACTTGTTGCAGGTAATTACCCCAGGGGCCGAGATCGTCGGCATTCAGATAAGACGGCAAGGCATGGGTGGGAGTTTGAGACATGAACATGCGCTCCTGACAAAGTTGCGCCATTTTATCCACAACCTAAATGTGTCCCCATATTTTATGAAAATATTTTAATTGGTGACACATTAATGGCGTACGATTCGCGCCCGGCGCCCGTTCTGCCGAAACGCTGCGTCTATCCTAGCCCTACCGACCGGCAGCGTCCACCCTGCCGCCCGCGCCGGCACGCCGCAAGGCCATGAAAAAGAACGATCCCCGCGAAGCTCGGCGCTTCGCGGGGATCGTACCGGCCCTCTCATCTCATTGAGCCGGGCCCACGCCATGGCGGGCACGCGGACCGGCCGCGCCGCTCAGCCGCCCAACAACTGCCAGGCCAGCCGCGCCGCCGCGCGGGCGCCATGGCCGTCGATATCGAAACGCGGGCTGTACTCGGCCATGTCGGCCAGGCGCAGCTTGCCGCTGGCCTTGACGCGCAGCACGATCTCCTCGATCACCGCCATCGGCACGCCATAGGGCGCCGGCGCCGACACGCCCGGCATCACCGCCGCCGGCAGCACGTCCAGGTCGATGGTCAGGTAGACGTGGCGGGCCCGCGCCAGCAAGGCGTCGACATTGGCCAGCCGCGCCGCCAGGTGACGCTCCTGCATGTCGCGGTCCTCGACCCAAACCGCGCCCACTTCGGCCGCCCGCGCGTACAGCGCCGGCGTATTGGCCAGCCGCGACACGCCCAGGCAGGCGTATTGCAGCGCCAGCCCCTGCGCCTCGCAGTAATGCGCGATCTGGTCGAACGGCGTGCCGGAACTGCCCGGCCGGCCGGTACGCAGGTCGAAATGCGCATCCAGGTTCAGCACCAGCACCGGGCCCTCATCGCCCCGGCTGGCCAGCCAGCGCGCCAGGCCCTGGAAGCTGCCCCAGGCGATCTCGTGACCGCCGCCCAGCACCACCGGGCGCGCGCCCTGGCGCAACAGGTCGGCCACGGCCAGGCCCAGGCGCTCCTGCGCGTCTTCCAATTGGTCGCCTTCGCAGGCCACGTCGCCCGCGTCCAGCAGGCGCGTCAGGCCATGTGCCGGCAGGCCGGCCATGTACTTGCGGATGCCAGCGGGGCCGGCGGCCGCGCCGATGCGCCCCTGGTTGCGGGCCACGCCCGCATCGCAGGCAAAGCCGAGCAGCACCGGTTCGCCCGCCACAGGCGTCTGCCCGGCGGCCGGCTCGACGATGTGCGCCAGGCGGCGCGTGTCGCCGCGCTCGGCGCTGTCGTCGCGCGCGGTCCACAGGCTACGGTCGAGTTGCGCCGCCGTCATGCCGCCCCCTGCCCCGTGCTCAGCACGGCCTGCAGGAACTCGCGGGTGCGGGCTTCGCGCGGCTGGCTGAAGATGACCTCGGGCGCGCCCGACTCCAGGATCACGCCGCCATCCATCACCGCGACCACGTCGGCCACGTCGCGGGCAAAGCCCATTTCGTGGGTCACGACCATCATGGTCATGCCTTCGCGCGCCAGCAGCTTCATGACCTGCAGCACTTCGCCCACCAGCTCCGGGTCCAGCGCCGAGGTCGGCTCGTCGAACAGCATGACCTTGGGCTGCATTGCCAGCGCGCGGGCGATCGCCACGCGCTGCTTCTGGCCGCCCGACAGGCTGGCCGGCATCGCCGCCATCTTCTGCGCCAGGCCGACCTTGCGCAGCAGGTCCTCGGCCAGCGCGTTGGCCTCGTCGCGCCCCATGCCGCGCAGCGTGCGCGGACCGACGGTGACGTTGTCCAGCACCGACAGGTGCGGGAACAGGTTGAAGCCCTGGAACACCATGCCGACCTGCATGCGCAGGCGGTTCAGTTCGGACTCGGGCAGCAGTTCACCCTCGTTCTGCAGCATCTGGCCGCAGATCTCGACCGTGCCGCCCTGGGCCACTTCCAGCCCATTGCAGCAGCGCAGCAGCGTGCTCTTGCCCGAGCCGCTGGGGCCGATCACCACCACCACCTGCGACGGCAGCACATCGAAGTCGATGCCGCGCAGCACGGCGTGGTCGCCATAGGACTTCTGCAGGCCGCGGATGCGGATTATTTCTTTCGGATTCGCGGCGTTCATTGCACCATCCCCCCCGCGCGCAGGCGTTGCTCGATCCTGCGCAGAATCAACATGGCGGCCGTGGTCAGGACCAGGTAGATCAGCGCCACCACCAGATAGGTTTCCAGCGAGCGGTACGACACGCTGATGATCTTCTGCCCTTCGTGCATCAGGTCATGGATGGTCAACAGCGACACCAGCGCCGAATTCTTGATCAGCGCGATGAACTCGTTGCCCAGCGGCGGGATCATCCGCACCACCGCCTGCGGCAGAATGATGATGCGCATGGCCTGGCCCGACGACATGCCCAGCGAACGGGCCGCCTCGGTCTGGCCGCGGTCGACCGACTGGATCGCGCCGCGCACGATTTCCGACACGTAGGCGCCGGAATACATGCCCAGCCCCAGCACGCCGCAGGCGAACGCCGGCAGCGTCACGCCGAACTGCGGCAGGCCGAAGAACCAGATGAACAACTGCACCAGCAAGGGCGTGCCGCGAAAGAACAGCAGGTAGACGCTGCACAGGTTGTAGATGATGCTGCGCTGCGGGTTGAGCCGACCGACGCCGACCAGCAGGCCGATGACACAGCCCAGCAGCAGGGCGCCGGCGGTCACCTCGATGGTGACCACCGCGCCCCGCAGCAACGCGTCGAAGTCGGCGAAGACGGGAGCAAAATCCAGGTTCATTTCGCGGGCGCCTCGAACCACTTGTTGACGATGGCCTGGTAGGTGCCGTCGGCCTTGATCTTCTTGAGCGCCTCATTCAGGCCGCGGGTCAGCTCCGGCTTGCTCTTGGGCACGGCGATACCGTAGTCCTCGGTCGTGATCTGGTCGGCCAGCACCGTCAGGTCGGTGGTGCTCTGGGCGAACAGCTTGGCGGCCGGCTTGCCGGTCACCGCGGCATCGGCGCGGCCGATCTGCACCAGGTTGAACATCTCCTGGTTCTTCTCGACCTCGACGCGCTGCACCGACGGGAAGTGTTCCTTCAGGTAATTGACCGACTTGGTGCCGACCTGCACCGACACCTTGCGGCCGTCCAGGTCCTTCAGCGTCTTGACCGGGCCGTCCTTCTTGGTCAGCACGACCAGGCCGCCGGCATAGTAAGGATCGGTGAAGTCCACCACCTTGCTGCGCTCGGGCGTGATGTAGATGGCGGACACCGCGATGTCGGCGCGGCCAGCCTGCAGGGCGGGAATCAGGCCCTTGAAGTCGATGTCGATCCACTCGATCTTCTTGCCCATGGCGGCGGCCAGGGCTTCGACCAGGTCGATGTCAAAGCCGGTGCGCTTGCCATCCTTGACGAATTCCATGGGCGGGAAGGTGGCGTCGGTCACGGCGCGGATGGTTTCCTGGGCATGGGCGGTGCCCAGGTTCCAGGCCAGGCCCAGGGTCAGGGCGGCGGTCAGCAGGGTGCGGCGAGTAGTCATGGCGAATCCTGAAAGAAGAAAGTGAAGGCGGATACGAAGGGCAATACGACGTCTAGAGATGAGGCGGCAACGGCGGGTACAGCAAGGAATCCGGGTATGGGCGGCGTCAATGCGCCTGGAGCCTGCCCGAGATGCGGCGGGCGGCGGCGACGGTCAGGTCGATGAAGGTCTGCGGCCGCTGGGCGGCTCGCGTGGAAGGCGCCATCAGCGTGATCGAAGCCACCGCCTGATGGGCGCGCTGGAAGATAGGCACGCTCACGCCCCAGACCCCGGCGTCGACTTCGCTGTCGGTCACGGCATAGCCCTGGGCGCGGATGGCCTGCAATTCGTCGGCCAGGCGCTCCGGGTCCACGCCGGACTCCCTGGCCAGCACCGCCAGGGCCGTCTGCAAGCGTGCCGCCGGCATGAAGGCCAGCAGCGACTTGGCCGAAGCGCCACGCGCCAGCGGCAGGCCGCGCCCCTTGGTGAACGAACAACGCAGCGGATGCTGGCTTTCGACCATGTCCAGGCACACCGCCTGGTCCTTGACCGCCACCAGCAGGCCGATGGTCTCGCCCGACGCGGCGGCCAACGCCGCCATGTCCGGCTGCGCCTCGTGGATCAGGAAGGAAGACTGGTCAAAGCCCCAGGCCAATTGCACGCACAGCGGGCCGGGGCCGTACTCGCCCTCGTGCTCGCCGACGAAGCCCCAGCGCTTGAGCAACGCCACCTGCCGATACAGGGTGCTCTGGGCCAGCCCGGTCTTTTCCGCCAACGCGGCGATGCTCAACGGGCCGTCGTGCCGGGCCAGCGTGGCCAACACATACAGCACGCGGTCCGCGCCCGCCCCCACCGACTGATCCATCACCTGGCACTCCTGAGTTGATGGCAGCGAGATTATCAATTTATGGTGTTAACAGACGAAATTTTTCCCAATAATCGAGAATTCACAGGGAAAACCCCGAAAAGCGGCGGCCTGGCCGGCGCCAGCATCCGCCTGCCGGCCGCCCATGAAAAAACCCGCCGGACAGGCGGGTCGGATACGCACGGAGGGACAGCGAGGCTCAGGGCGCGGCGGGCTGGTCGTAGTCGTTCAGGCGGACCCCGGAAAGGCCGCGCACGCTGGGCGCAGACTGGGAACGGGCGGCCGGCTCGGCCTGGGCCGGCGCGTCCGGTGGCGCGGCTGCCGCGTCAGCCGGGCCGGAGGCGGCAGCCGCATCGCCAGCCGCCTGTGGCGCCGAACCCGCCGCGGCCTTGGCGCGACGGGCGCGCTTGTCGGCCTCCTGTTGCGCGATCAAGGTCCGCAGCTCGGCGGCCAGTTTGGTCGACTTGCCGGTGGCGGCCCAGTCGGCCGCATCCTGCCCCTTGGTGTCGCGCGTGGTGGGGTCGGCCCCCGCCTTCAGCAGCAGCTCGACCATGGACCGGTTGCCCGACAGCGCCGCCATCATCAACGGCGTCTCGCCGTTGGGCGCGGGCGCGTTGACGATGGCCTTGTGTTCGAGCAGCAGGCGTGCCATGGCCAACTGGCCCTTGGACGCGGCGTAGTGCAACGGCGTCCAGCCCAGGCGATTGACCTGCGCGCCGCGCGCGATCAGGCTGCGGGCGCGGTCCACCTGGCCAGCGATGGCCAGGTACATCAGGGGAGTTTCGCCTGCGGGATTCTCAGCATTCACATCCGTTCCCGGATTGGCCGCCAGCACATCGAACACCTGCCAGGCCCCGTCCACGACCGCCCGCATCAAGGCCGGCTGGCCATTGCGGTAGCGCACGTTGGGATCGGCGCCCTGCGCCAGCAACTGCTTGATCTCGTCGGTGTAATCGTTGGCGACATAGACCCACCAGTCCGAGGCATTGGCCGCCTGCGCGACGGGCGCCGACATGGCGACACAACATGCCAGCAACGCGCTGCGGCAATGCGAAAGCAGGCGACGGCGGGAAAACGCGGCACGGAGAACCATGGCAATCCTGATAAGTTACTTTAAATAATTGACATCAATTTATTTCTTTATCTTATTGAAAAGATTAAAGAAATTTTCAGTTGAGGCACGCGCAACCTCGGCCACGCTGATCCCCTTGAGATCGGCGATCTTTTCGGCGACGTGGATCACCTTGGAGGGGTCGTTGAGCTTGCCACGATACGGCACCGGCGCCAGGTACGGCGAATCGGTCTCGATCAGCAGCCGGTCCAGCGGCACTTTGGCGGCGACTTCATGTACCACATGGGCGTTCTTGAAGGTCACGATGCCCGACAGCGATATATGGAAGTTCTGGTCGAGCGCCGCCTGGGCCACTTCCCAGGTCTCGGTGAAACAGTGCATCACACCGCCGACCTCGGCCGCGCCCTCTTCGCGCAGCATGCGCACGGTGTCCTCGGCCGAGGACCGGGTATGCACGATCAACGGCAGCCCGGTATCGCGCGCGGCGCGGATGTGGCGGCGGAACCGCTCGCGCTGCCAGTCCAGCGGCTCGGACAGGCGGTAATAGTCGAGCCCGGTCTCGCCGATCGCCACTACCTTGGGGTGGGCCGACAGCCGCGCCAGCTCCTCGGGCTGGGGATCGGGCGTGTCTTCGTAATCCGGGTGCACCCCGACCGACGCCCACAGGTTGGGCTGCGGCTCGACCAGCGACATCAGGCCCGGCCATTCGGGCAGGTTGACGCTGACCACCAGCGCGTGGGTCACCTGGTTGGCGGCCATGCGCTCCAGGATCGCCGGCAGGTCGGCCGCCAGCTCGGGGAAGTTCAAATGGCAGTGAGAATCGACGTACATGAGGCTTGTATCAGGGATGGCGCGATGCACCGCGGCCACCCGGACAGACCGGGTGGGCGGCGGTATCGCGGCAGGTTATGCCTGGCAGGATAGCACCACGCGCTGCAGCGTCGCGTGGGCGAAAAGCTTGCCGTTCAGGGGGTGCGTGGCGAGCGCGCGCTGGCGAGTCAGCCAGCGCG
>NZ_JCBANN010000066.1:0-27350 GCF_059761975.1 Achromobacter sp. 46006 | reverse complement strand
GGCCAGAACCGGCGCCGATTCTGGCCGGCCCGCCGGTGCACAGTGACGGGGCGGCCGTGGAGGCGCTGCGTGACCACTACACCGCGCATTGCCTGAGGAATGCGGTCCAGGCGTTCCGCCAGGAACAGGCGCGCCTGCTGGAGCGAGGCCTGGCGGTCAGCCAGGCGCTCAAGGATGAGCAGAGCGCCTTGCAAGCACGTGCGCAGGCGGCCAATGACCTGGGCACGATCCAGGGGCTGCTGCCGTTGCAGCCGTACCGCGTGGCCGCCGGTTTGCCGGCGATCCTGCCGCCGGCGCTGGTCATGGCTGCCAGCGCGGCGCAGGGGCCGGCGGTGGCGGCGGTGGCGGCGGTCGCCGCGCCGCGCAACGCCCCGGACGATGCGTTCGCCACCGATCCGGCCGCCCGGGCGCACACACGGCGCGGTTGAACCGCGCCCGGGCGGGCATTCCTGCATACAAAGCCGGCGCCTGCGCATAGAATCAGGCAGGAAATCCAGCGAAATGCACTACCGGCCGGCACTCCGATTGCGGAACAATGCCTGTGTGGCCCGCCACCCGGTCCACGCGGTGGCGTGGCGCCGCTGCGCCGGCGCCGGTACGCCATCCCCTTCCACCTCCATGAGGATTTCGCCATGACACGACTGCAAGTCAACGGCCAGGCCAGGGACGTCAGTGTTCCCGACGAGATGCCTTTGTTGTGGGTGCTGCGCGACGAGCTTGGCATGACCGGCACCAAGTTCGGCTGTGGCATGGCCCTGTGCGGCGCCTGTACCACCCATATGGATGGGCAGCCTATACGCGCCTGTGTCACGCCCGTGTCGGCGGTGGCAGGCCGGGCGATTGCCACCATTGAAGGCATGGATGCCGATCCGGTCGGCCGGACGGTGCAGCGCGCCTGGGTCGAGAACAACGTGGCCCAATGCGGCTATTGCCAGGCGGGCCAGATCATGACGGCGGTCAGCCTGCTCAAGGCCACGCCCGCGCCCACCGAGCAGCAGATCGACGATGCCATGAGCGGCAACATCTGCCGCTGCGGCACCTATCCGCGCATCCGCGCCGCGATCCGGCAGGCGTCGGCCAGCCTGGCCCAGGGAGGCCAGTGATGATGGACACGGCACAACTCGCGCGACGCGGTTTCCTCAAGGGCGGGCTGGGCGCGCTGACCCTGGCGGTGACGGGCAGCGGCCTGGTCAGCGCGGTCCGGGCGGCCGGGGCAGCGCCTCGCAAGTACGGCGCCGATTCCATGCCGGGCGGCACGGTGGATGATCCGTTGGCCTTCGTCTCGATCGCGGCGGATGGCACCGTCACCATCGTGGCGCATCGGGCTGAGATGGGCACCGGCGTGCGCACCAGCCTGCCGATGGTGGTGGCCGATGAACTGGAGGCCGACTGGGCGCGGGTCCGCGTGGTCCAGGCCGACGCCAACGAGGCACGCTATGGCAACCAGAACGTGGACGGCTCGCGCAGCGTGCGGCACTTCCTGATGCCGATGCGCCGGGTGGGCGCCGCCGCGCGCCAGATGCTGGAGGCTGCCGCCGCCGCGCGCTGGTCGGTGCCGCTGGATCAGGTGCGCGCGAGCCGCCACGAAGTCGTCCATGGCGCCAGCGGTCGCAGGCTGGGCTATGGCGAGTTGGCGGCCGAGGCCGCGCGCCTGCCGGTGCCTCCAGGCGAGGCGTTGCGGCTCAAGGCGCCTGCCGATTTCCGCTACATCGGCAAGAATCAGGTGCGCCTGGTAGACCTGGAGGCCATCGGCAAGGGCCAGGCGGCCTATGGCATGGACTGCCGCCTGCCCGGCATGGTGTACGCGGTGGTGGCGCGTCCGCCGGTGGTCGGCGGCAAGCCGCGCCGCGTCGACAGCGCCAAGGCGCTGGCCGTGCCCGGCGTGCTGAAAGTGGTGGAGATCCCGGCGATGCAAGGCGCGCCCGCCTTCCAGCCCCTGGGCGGGGTGGCGGTGGTGGCGCGCAATACCTGGTCGGCGATGCAGGGGCGGGCGGCGCTGGAGATCGACTGGGACGATGGTCCCAATGGCGACTACGATTCGGCGGCCTACCGGCAGACCTTGTCCGCCGCCAGCCGCGCGCCGGGCAAAGTCATGCGCGACCAGGGCGATGCGCCGCGGGCCTGGGCCCAGGCGGCGGACAGCGAACGGTTCGCCGCCGATTACCATGTGCCGCACCTGGCGCATGCTCCCATGGAACCGCCGGTGGCCACGGTGCGCATCCAGGGAGAGCGGGCCGAGGTCTGGACGTCGGTCCAGAATCCCGCCGCGGCACAGGATGCCGTGGCCCGAAGGCTCAAGCTGGACCCGGCGAACGTCAAGGTGAACGTGTTGTTGCTGGGAGGCGGATTCGGGCGCAAGTCCAAGCCCGACTATGTGGACGAGGCCGCCATCGTGGCCCGCGCGATGCCCCAAGGCACACCGGTCAAGCTGGTATGGACGCGCGAGGACGATATCCACCACGATTACCTGCACACGGTTTCGGCGGAGCGCCTGGAGGCCGTGCTGGACCAGGACGGCCGGGTGCAATCGTGGCTGCATCGCAGCGCCGCGCCCACGATCGGCTCCCTGTTCACCGAAGGCGCCCAGGGCGAGCAGTTGTTCGAGTCGGCCATGTCGGCCATCAACATGCCCTACGCCATCCCGAACGTGCGCGTCGAAACCGCGCCGGTCGCCGCGCATGCGCGCATCGGCTGGTTCCGGTCGGTGTCCAACATTCCGCACGCGTTCGCTGCGCAGTGCTTCATCGCCGAGCTGGCGCATCGCGCCGGCAAGGATCACCGGCAGTTCGCGCTGGACTTGATCGGGCCGGCGCGCCGGATCGACCCGGGCGCCCTGGGCGACACCTGGAACTACAGCGAATCGCCCGAACGCTATCCGTACGACACCGGCCGCCTGCGCGGCGTGATCGAGGCGGCGGCGCGCGGCGCCGGCTGGGGTCGCGAACTGCCGCGGGGGCATGGCCTCGGCCTGGCCTTCTGCTACAGCTTCATGAGCTATACCGCGACGGTGGTCGAGGTGGCGGTGGATGCCAAGGGCGAGGTGCGGGTGCTGGCGGTCGACATGGCGCTCGATTGTGGGCCGCAGATCAATCCCGAGCGCATCCGCGCGCAAATGGAGGGCGGCGCCATCATGGGCCTGAGCCTGGCCTTGCTGGGCGAAATCACCTTCGAGCGCGGACGCGTCAAGCAGAACAACTTCTACGATTATGAAGTGTTGCGCCACGCGGCCTCGCCGCGCGTGATCCGCACCCACCTGGTCAACGACGACCACGGCCTGCCGCCGGGCGGGGTGGGCGAGCCGCCGGTGCCACCGGTGGCGCCGGCACTGTGTAACGCGATATTCGCGGCCACCGGCGAGCGCGTGCGCGACCTGCCGGTACGGACGGTAGCCGGGCATGGACCGGCATGACGCCGCGGACGCGGCCCCCGGGCGCGCCGGCCTGCCTACGGTCATCGTGTTGGCCGCCGGCCGGGGCGAGCGCTTCACGCGTTCCGGTGGCGCCACCCACAAGCTGGAGGCGCCGCTGGCCGGCATGACTGTGCTGCAACGGGTGTTGCGTACCGTGGCGCAGTCGGGTCTGCCTTGCCATGTGGTGCGGGCCGTGGCGGAAGACAGCGCGGCCGGCATGGGGGATTCGATCGCCCGGGGCGTGCGCGCCACGGCCCGCGCCGCGGGCTGGCTCATCCTGCCGGGCGACCTGCCGTTGGTCGGCGCCGACAGCCTGCTGCAGGTCGCCGCCGCGCTCTCGTCCAGCCCGGTGGCGCTGCCGTTCTGGAACGGCCGGCAGGGGCATCCGGTCGGCTTCGCGCCGAGTTGTTACGCGGCGCTGGCGCAATTGCATGGCGACCGGGGCGCGGCGTCGATCGTGGCGGCGCACCGCCAGGCCGGCACGCTGTGCGCGCTGCCCCTGGCGGACCCGGGCATCGTCGAAGACGTCGACACCGTGGCCGACCTGGCCCGGGCAGAGGCGCGGCTCGCCGCCGGCGCGCCGCCACGGGGAGCGCATTGAATGGAAAGTGTCGACGTGCGCGTGCTGCGCGCCGCCCGCGACTGGGCCATGGCGGGCGACCGGGTCCTGTTGGCCACGGTGGCGCGGACCTGGGGATCGTCGCCGCGCCCGGCCGGTTCGATGATGGCGCTGCGCGAAGACGGCCGCTGCGTCGGTTCGGTGTCGGGCGGTTGCGTCGAGGACGACCTGGTGTCGCGCTATACCCGCGCCCATGGCGGCCCCGGTATGCCGCGGGCGCGGCCCGAGCGGTTGCGCTATGGCGTGGCGGCGGACGAGGCGCGGCGCTTCGGCCTGCCCTGTGGCGGCACGCTGGAGTTGTTGCTCGAGTTCGATCCCGATGTGTCCGCGCTCGACGCGCTGTTGCGGCGGCTCGAAGCGGGGCAACTGACGCAGCGCACGGTGGATTGCGCCACGGGCGCGGTGACGCTGGCCGCTGCCGACGCGCCGGCGGCGCTGCGCTTTGACGGCGCGGTGCTGTCGAACACGTTGGGGCCGCAGTACCGCATGCTGCTGATCGGCGCGGGCGCGCTGGCCGAGTACGTCTCGACCATGGCGCTGTTCAACGATTTCGCGGTCACGCTATGCGACCCGCGCGCCGAATTCCTGGGCGCCTGGCCGGTGCCCGGCGTGCAGCTCACCAGCGAGATGCCCGATGACGCGGTGCGCGCGCTGCGCCCGGACACGCGCACCTGTATCGTGGCGTTGAGCCACGATCCGAAGCTGGATGACCTGGCGTTGCTCGAAGCGCTGCACAGCCCGGCCTTCTATGTGGGCGCGATCGGCTCGCGGCGCAATACCGACCTGCGCCGCCAGCGCTTGATCGAGCACTTCGACGAAACCGAGGAATCGCTGCGGCGCCTGCGGGCGCCGGTCGGCATCCATATCGGCAGCCGCACACCCGCGGAGATCGCCGTAAGCGTGATGGCCGAGGTGCTGGCCGTGAAGAACGGCGTGGCACTGCCGCCGGCGCTGTCGGTGGCGGCCGCCAAGACGCGGTCCCAGGCGCCGGCCTAGACGCCGCGTTTCAATTGCTTGCGCGCGGCACGTCCGGACGCGCAAGGCCATGGCCTGGTGGCCGGCCATCGCCAGCGGCCCGCGCGGTGGGCGGCTCGAAGGCCCGGATCGGCGGCAGGTCGCCGGCATGGCGCTCGATCTGCACGGCCGTCAGTTGTCCGCAGCAGCCTTGCGCCAGCGAAGAGGTGCCAGTGTCGCGGGTCAGGATATTGGGATTGCCGTGGCCGCACAGCAGCACGTCGCCCTGGTCGTCGCGCACCGGGTCGTACCAGGCGCCGGTCGGCAATTGCGCCACTCCCGGCATGATCGCCTCGCTGAGGGTGGCGCTGGCCAGGCAGGCGCCGCGCTCATTGAACAGCCGCACGATGTCGCCTTCGCCGATGCCGCGGGCCGCGGCGTCGCGGGGATGCAGGGTGCAGACTTCGCGGCCCTGGCGTTTTTGCGCGGCGCTGTGGGCGCCGAAGTCCAGTTGGCTGTGCAAGCGGGTGGCGGGCTGGTTGGCCACCAGGAACAGCGGATGCGCGGCGGTGGGCGCGTCATGCGGCGCCAGCCAGGCCGGATGGCCCGGGCAGTCGGCATAGCCGAAGCCGGCGATCGTGGGAGAACTGATCTGCACCTTGCCGCTCGGCGTCGGCAGCGGCTTGCCCTGGCGGAGCGCGCGCAGGATGCCGCCGTCGTCTTCCTGTTGCGGCAATGCCAGCTCGCCGCGCGCCCAGAACTGGTCGAAGTCCGGCGCTTCCAGGCCGCGCTCCTGCAGGGCGGCGCGGGTTTTTTCGTACAGGTGGCGCAGCCATTCGGCGCTGGTGCGCCCTTCGGTGAAGGCGGCGCGGGTGCCCAGCCGTTCGGACAGGTCGGCGAAGATGTCGTAGTCGTCGCGCGCCAGGCCGTGGGGGGCGGCGATGCGGTGCATGGCCACCAGCAGGGGGTCGGTGGGCGCGCCGCCGATATCCTCGCGTTCCAGCGTCATCGTGCAGGGCAGCACGATGTCGGCATGGCGCGCGGTGGCGGTCCAGCCCAGTTCATGCACCACGAAGGTGTCGAGCGTGGCAAAGGCGCGCGTCAGGCGCTTGAGATCCTGGTGATGGTGGAATGGGTTGCCGCCGGCCCAATAGGCCAGGCGGATGTGCGGATAGTCCTGGCGCTTGCCGTTGTAGTCGAAGGGCTCGCCGGGATGCAGCAGCATGTCGGCGATGCGCGCCACCGGGATGAATGCCTTGACGCCGTTCACGCCCTGCGGCAGCGATGCCACCGGCACGGCATTGCTGCGCTTGCCGTAGTGCGCCAATGTGCCGAGCGCATAGGCGTAGCCGCCGCCCGGCAGTCCCAGTTGCCCCAGCGCGGCGGCCAGCACGGCGCCCATCCAGACCGGTTGCTCGCCATGTTCGGCGCGTTGCAGGGAGTGCGCCACGGTCACCAGCACGCGCTTGCCCGGCAGCAGCCGCGCGATCCGCCGGATATGCGCGGGCGGCACGCCGCAGATCGGGGCGGCCCAGGCCGGGTCCTTGGGCTGGCCGTCCGTGCGCCCCATCAGGTAGTCTTCGAAGCCGTCCCATCCCTCGCAGAAACCGTCCAGGAATGCGCGGTCGTGCCAGCCGTTGGCGACCAGTTCGTGCACCAGCGCCAGCATCAGCGCCACGTCGGTGCCGGGAATGGCGGCGATCCACTCGGCGGTGGCATCGGCCGGCAGGTCGGAGGCCAGCGGGCTGATATTGAGAAAGCGGCAGCCGCGCCGCGTGGCCTGGCGCATCGATTCGTGTTCGATATGACGGCTGATGCCGCCGCTGGCCACGCGCGAATTCTTCAGCGCCATGCCGCCGAAAGCCAGCACCACGTCGGTGTGCGCGACGATCTGCTCCCAGGTGACGTTGCGCCGCGCCACGTCGTCCAAGCTGCCCAGGATGTGCGGCAGGATCACCCCCGAGGCGCCGGCGCTGTAGCTGTTGACCGAGCGCACATAGCCCCCCAGCGCGGTGTTCAGGAAGCGGTGTACCTGGCTCTGCGCGTGATGGAAGCGGCCCGCGCTGGACCAGCCGTAGGAGCCGCCGAACACCGCCTGCGGACCGTGCCGGTCGCGCACCCGCCGCAGTTCGGCGGCCAGCAGGTCCAGCGCCTCGTCCCAGCCGACCGCCACGTAGTCGTCGCGTCCCCGGCGCGCATCCGGCCCCGGGCCGCGTTCGAGCCAGCCACGCCGCACCATCGGCGTGGTGACGCGCGCGCGATGATCGAGCGCGTTGGTGAAGTTGTCGATCAGCGGGTTGGGATCGGGATCGCCCGGATGCGGCTGCACGTCGAGCGCGCCGTCTTTCCAGGCGGCGGAGAACACACCCCAATGGGCGCTGTGGGGCTTGCGGGCGCTGTCGGGACGGCGCGGGCGGGAAGCGGTGTCGGGCATGGGCGGATCAGGGGGTTGCACCGCGGGCGACCGGCGCGCCGGGCTGGGCGCTCCATTCGCTCCACGAGCCGGGGTAGAGGGCGGCGCCAGGCAGGCCGGCGATTTCCAGGGCCAGGAGATTGTGGCACGCGGTGACGCCGGACCCGCACTGGCATACCACCGCGTCCGGCGCGCGGCCGTCCAGGTGCGTCAGGAAGGCGGCGCGCAGCGCGGCGGGCGGCAGGAAGCGGCCGTCCGCGTCCAGGTTGTCGCGGAAGAAGCGATTGCGCGCGCCGGGGATGTGGCCGCCGACCGCATCCAGGGTTTCGTTTTCGCCGCGATAGCGGTCGGGCGCACGCGCGTCCAGCACCAGGCGCGCGCCGCTGGCCAGCGCCTGGCGCAGTTGCGGGTAGTCCAGCGTGGGACGGGCGCCGGCGCGGGCCGTCAGGGAGCCCGGCGGACGCGGGGCCGGCGTGTCTGTCGTCATGGGCCGGCCGGCCGCCTTCCAGGCGCTTTCGCCGCCGTCCAGCACCGCCACGGCCGCGTGGCCGATCCAGCGCAGCAGCCACCACAGGCGCGCCGCGTACATGCCGCCGGCATTGTCGTAGGCGATCACCTGGGTAGCCGCGTTCATGCCCAGCGCCGCCAGTGCCCGCGCCAGCGCGTCGGGGTCGGGCAGGGGATGGCGGCCGTTGCGGCCGGTCCTGGGGCCGCTGAGGATGTCTTCCAGATGAACGTAGAAGGCGCCCGGCAGGTGGCCGGCGTCGTAATGGCGACGGCCGGCCCGCGGGTCCGTCAGCTCGAAGCCGCAGTCCAGCACCAGGATGTCCGGGCGCGCCGGGTCTTGCAGGGCGCGGGCCAGCGTGTCCGCGTCGATCAGCGTGGTGTACATGCCTGTCTCCCGCTCAATCCCGGCCGGCCGCCTGCGCGGCCATCGCGCGCAGCGAATAGACGTAGGCCGCGCCGGCGTTCAGGGCAATGGCGCTGCTCAGCGCCTCGCTCAGTTCCTGTTCGGCCTTGCGGTTGTTGGCGAGGGTGTGGGTCCAATTCTGCAACATGAAAGATCTCCTGAAATCGGCTGGCGGGGTTATTGGCCGATCTGCTTGAGCAGGGCCGGGGTGGCGGCCTTGCGGTAGTTGGCGATGTCGTCGACGATGTACTGCCGGAACTTGGCCATCGGCAGGTCATGTTCCTGGGCCGCATCCTTGCGGATGATGCCCTGCACCGCAGGGTCCGCCAGCGCGCGCGACAGATGCTCGGACAGCACCTTGACCACCGCCGGCGGCGTGCCGACCGGCGCCGCCAGGCCATACCATTGCGTCATGGTCATGTCGATGCCGAGTTCCTTGAAGGTCGGCACATCCGGCAGGACCGGGCTGCGCTGGCGGCCGGTCAGGGCCAGTACCCGCAACTGGCCCTGCTGCACCTGCGGCACCAGCGGCGAGGCGGTGGCGAAGAACATGTCGATCTGCCCGCCCAGCATGTCGGTGATGGCCGGGCCCGAGCCCTTGTAGGGCACGTGCAGCAGCTTCAGGTGGCCCAGCTCCTTGATGGTTTCCATGCCGATGTGGGCGGCGCCGCCGGTGCCGGTGGAGGCAAAGGTCAGTTCCTTCTGCTTGGCCGTGTCGAGCACTTCGCGCGCCGTCTTGAAGCGCGATTGCGCGGCCACGAACAGGCCATGCGGCGCTTCCAGGATCAGGCCGATCGGGGCGAAGTCGTCGGGTACCTTGTAGGGCAGGCTCTGCGGCTTGAGCGCCGGCGACACCGCCAGGTTGCCGCTCATGGCCAGCAGGATGGTGTAGCCATCCGGCGCGGCCTTGGCGACCAGGCCGGCGGCGATGTTGCCGCCCGCCCCGGGCCGGTTCTCGACGATCACGGTCTGGCCCAGGGTCTTGCCCATGGCCGTGGCGATCAGGCGGCCGTAGAGATCGCCGCCGCCGCCCGGCGGAAAGCCCACCACCAGGGTGATGGGGCGTTCGGGAAACGCCGCCTGCGCCTGGCCGCCGGCCAGTGCGGCCAGCCCCAGCGCCGCCGCGATGGCGGCGCGCCGTCCCAGCCGGCGCATGACCCGGCTTGCGAAGGAATTGCCCATAGTGTTTGTCTCCTGTGTGTTTTTTTATCAGGGGGAACCGTCAGGCCTGCAGCCAGCCGGCCTGGTGTCGCTGCACCACCCGGTCCACCGAGGCGGCGCACTGCCCCAGGTAACCCGCCGGATCGGTCAGGCGCAGGATCTCGTCTTCGCCCAGCAGGTTGGCCAGATCCTTGTGCTGGCGCAGCGCCTGGGCGAAATCGAGCTTGTGGGTGATGCCGTGCATCGAGGCCTCGTAGATCCATTCGTGCGCGGTCTGTTTGCCGACGCGCTCTGACAGGTCCAGCATCACGTGTTCGGACAGCAGGTAGCCGCGCATGCGGTCCAGGTTCCGCGCCATGGCGTCGGCGTCCACGCGCAGCCCGGCCAGCAGGTTCTTCGCCTGGAACAGCATGGCGCCGGCGATCAGGCAGCATTCCGGCAGCGCCTTCCATTCGATCTTCCAGGCGATGCCGTCGCGCTCGCCTTCCTGCACCATGCCTTCGAGCATCAGCGCGGCGTTGGCGCGCAGCGGGCGGCACAGGCCGGCCAGGTTCTCGGCCGAGGTGGGGTTGCGCTTGTGCGGCATGGTCGACGAGCCCAGCTTGCCTTCCGAGAAGGCTTCTTCGACCTCGGCGAATTCATTGCGCTGCATGTTGAACAGTTCGTTGCCGATCTTCGACAGCGTGGCGCCGATCATGGCCAGCACCAGCGCATACTCGGTGAAGCGGTCGCGCGCTGGCGCCCAACTGATCGGAGCGGCTTCCAGCCCCAGCTTGGCGAGCGTGCGGCGCTCGACCTCGGCCGCCTGTTCGCCGAGCGAGGCCTGGCTGCCGACCGCGCCGACCACCATGCCCACCAGCACCCGCGCCTCGCATTCCTTCAGGCGATCGTGATGGCGCGCCAGTTCGTCCAGCCAGACCGCGCACTTGTGCCCGAAGGTGATGGGCAGCGCCTGTACGCCATGGGTGCGGCCGGCCATGGGCGTGTCGCGGTGGTCGTGCGCCAGGCGCGCCAGCTCGCGTCCCACGGCGGCCAGATCGCGCTGGAAGACGGCGTGGGCCTGCTTCAGTTGCAGCGCCACGCCGGTGTCGACCACGTCCTGGGTCGTGGCGCCGTAATGCAGCCATTCGCCATGCTCGGGGCCGCAGCGGGCCTGCAATTGCTTGAGGGCAGGCACCAGGGAATGCTTGATGCGGCGGATCTCGCCCGACATCGCCGCGATGTCGAGATTGGCGACCGCGGCCTGGGCGCGGATCTGCGCCGCGGCGGCGGCCGGGATGATGCCCAGTTCGGCCTGCGCCTCGGCCAGCGCGGCCTCGAACTCCAGCCATTGCTGCACCCGGTTCTCTTCCGAGAAGATGGCGCGCAGTTCATCGGTGCTCCACAGGTGCTGGAGCGATTGCATGTCGAAAACGGAAACGGGCATGGTGCGGGGTCCTGGAGGGGATTAGGAAGGCTGGTGGCCGGGGCGCGGCAGCAGCCGGCCCGGATTGAAGACGCCGCGCGGGTCGAGCGCGTGCTTGATGCGTTGCATGACCTCGATCGAGACGGCCGGCTTGTATTGCAGGAAGGCGTGCTGCTTGAGCCGGCCGATGCCATGCTCGGCCGAGATCGAGCCGCCCAGTTGCGCGGCAGTCTCGTGCACGATGTCGTGCACGGCGTCCTCCTGCGCCCGGAACGCGGCGGCATCCAGCGCCAGCGGTTTGCTCTGGTTGTAGTGCAGATTGCCGTCGCCGACGTGGCCGAAGCAGACGATGCGGATGCCCGGCATCAGCGCTTGCAGGCGCGCGCCGGCGCTGGCGATGAACTCGGGAATGCGCGAGACCGCCACCGAGATGTCGTGTTTGATGGAAGGGCCGTCCAGGCGCTGCGCTTCCGGCACGTGCTCGCGCAGCGCCCACAGTGCGCGGGCCTGGCGGCCGGATGCGGCAATGACCGCATCGGTGACGTCGCCCTGTTCCAGCGCGGCTTCGAGCACGCTTTCCACCGCGGCGGCGGGATCCAGCAGCGCCGATGCCTCGGACACGTCGAACAGCACCGCCCAGGGCGAGGGCCGCGCCAGCGGATCGCGCATGCCGTCCAGCGGATGCGCCAGCACCTGATCCAGGGTCTGGCGCCCGATCAGCTCGAAAGCGGTCACGCGTTCGCCCACCGCGTCGGTCAGGCGCGCCAGCAGGTCCACCGCCGCCCGCGGCGTCGGCACCGCGGCCCAGACCGTGACCACTTTGCGCGGCACCGCGTAGAGCTTGAAGGCGGCGGCGGTCACTACGCCCAGCGTGCCTTCGCCGCCGATGAACAGTTGCTTGAGGTCGTAGCCGGTGTTGTCCTTGCGCAGCGTGCCCAGCAGCGGCAGCACGCCGCCGTCGGCCATGACCACTTCCAGCCCCAGCGTCAGGTCGCGGGTGTTGCCATAGCGCAGCACCTGCTCGCCGCCGGCATTGGTGGAGACCACGCCGCCGATGGTGGCGCTGCCTTCCGAGGCCAGCGACAGGGCGAACAGGCGGCCGGCTTGGGCCGCGGCCTGCTGGGCGGCGAGCACGGTGCAGCCGGCTTCCAGCGTGATGCTGTTGTCCAGCGCGTCGACCCGGCGCACGGCGGTCATGCGGTCCAGGCTCAGCACCACCTCGCGGCCCGAGGCGTCGGGCGTCGACCCGCCCACCAAGCCGGTATTGCCGCCCTGCGGCACCACCGCCACGCCCTGTCCGGCGCACAGCGCCACCACCCGCGATACCTCGGCCGTGCTGGCGGGGCGCACCACCGCGCGTGCCGCGCCGGGGAAATTGCCGCGCCATTCGGCCGTGTAGCGGGCGGTGTCGGCCGCGCCGGTCAGCACGTAGGAGCGGCCGACAATGGCGCCCAGCGCGGTTGCGATTGCATCGATCTGATTCGGCATAATGCTACGGTGCGCGGCGGCGGGGTGATGCGCCCTGGCCGCGCGACGCTTGTCTCCTGGTTGAAACCGGGACGGCATTGCCTGGGCCGGGTAGCCGTCTTTCGTTTCATTGAATAAAATATGTTTTATTGAACAAAACTATAGGAAGCATCCGAAACCGTGTCAAGCGAGAATTCCCCTAAGCCGCCCGCCGGCGTGCTCGAACGCGGCATCTCCGTACTGGAGTGTTTTGACGAAGACCATCTGCGCTTGTCGCTGCGCGACCTGGCCGAGCGCACTGGCCTGGACAAGGCCACGCTGCTGCGCCTGTTGGGCGTGTTCATCAAGGCGCGCATGATCCACCGCTACGACAGCAGCACCTATGCGCTGGGCCCGGCGCTGCTGCACATGGGCATGCTGTACCGCGACACCTTCGATCTCGGCTCGCGCCTGCAGCCGGCGCTGCGCAGCATCATGGAGCAGACCGGCGAGACGGTTGCCGTCTATGTTCGCAGCGGCGAGGACCGCATCTGCCTGTACCGCGAGAACACCTCGAAAGAGGTGCGCCACCACGTCGAGGTTGGCAAGCGCATCAGCCTGAAGGACGGCGGTTCGTCGGCGCACGTGCTGCGCGCCTTCACCGGCGGCGCCACGCCGCTGGCGCGCGACATCCACGAGAAAGGCTATGCCATGACCCGTTCCGAGCGGGTCGCCGAAATGGCCTCGGTGGCCGTGCCGGTGTTCGATGCCGACGACGCCTTCGTTGGCGCGCTGGTGGTGCTGGGACTGGCCTCGCGCCACAACGAGGCGGCCCAGCGCAAGGCGGTGGATATTGCGCGCCAGGAACTGGCGCAGCAAGGTTTTCGCACCGCGCCGCCGGCGTCCTGGACGCCGCCCGCCGCATGAGGTCGCCGTTCAGGCCGGCGTCGCGGGTCCGAACAGGCCCGGCGCCGGCGCGCAGATGCGCGCGTCCTGGTCCGTCTGCATGAAGCGTTCGCACCAGGCCACGATGGCGGCGGCGGTGGCGTCGTCCATGGCCGGCGCGAAGGCGCGCATGCGGGCCTGCAGCGCGGCCCAGTCGTAGGGGTCTTCCGGGTCGCCGCGGCGCAGTTGGCGCAGCGCGCTGAGTGTGCGCCCGTCTTTCAGCGTCAGGGTCACGCGGCAGGGCCGCAGGCGCGGGAAGTCGCGCTGGAACACGTCGCTGGTGCGCACCGTGATGCGGCGCGCCAGCGCCAGCAGCGCCGGCGCGCCCAGGTCCGGCGACTCCATGTCTTCGATGCCCAGGCGGCCCGTGAGCAGCAGGCGCGCGACGACATAACGCAGCGAAAAGCAGGTCTCCGCCGGTTTGGCCGGCCAGTCGACGCCGGCGATCCTGAGCGCATGCGTGAAGATCTCCACGTCCACGGATTCGATGGCTTCCGGTGCTGGCGCGTGCTGGTCCAGCAGTTCACGGGTGGCGTCCAGCGGCGTGAACAGTTGCGCGCAGCACGGCCAGGCCTTGATCGTGGCGGTATTGAGCCGCTCGCTGGCGTCCAGGCCGCCGTCGAGCGCCTGCAACGGGCCATCGCCGGCCAGCAGCGCGTACAGTCCGCGCGCGCCGCTGGCGAAGCGGCGCGCGCCCGGCAGGCCGGCGCGCGCGGCATAGGCCGCGGCCATGCCGTTGCGCACCGCGAAGGCGGGGTGCAGCGACTTGGCCTCGTGGGCGCCGTCGTCCACCAGTTGCCACAGGCCTGCGGCCTGGGTGGCGCCGATGCCCAGCGCGTGGTGCAGCCGGGCCGGGTCCAGTTGCAAGGCCACGCCCGCCGCCGCCGCCGCGCCGACCGCGCCGGCGGTGGCGGTGGCGTGGAACCCTGCCGCGTGGCGCGTGCCCAGCGCCTCGCCCAACCGCAGCGACACCTCATAGCCGGCGATGATGGCGTCGGCCACTAGCCGCTGGGTCATGCCGCCCGCGGCCGCCAGCGCCAGCACCGGCGTCACCGACACCACGCCCGGGTGCAGCATGGCGGCGCGGTGCGCGTCGTCGATTTCCCGGACATGGGCGATGGCGGCATTGGCGAAGGCGGCGCCATTGGCGTTGGCGCCGGCGCCGCCGAATACCGGCGCCGGGCCGGCGCCCGGGTGGCAGTCGCGCGCGACCTGGCGGTAGGTGGCCGCGGCCGGCGTGGCCGCCGCCGACCAGCCCGCCGTGAACCAATCGAGCAGGGCTTGCGCCAGGCGCGCGCGCGTGGCGGGAGAGATCGGGCGGCGTTGCAGGTCCGCCAGGTGGGTCACAAGGGTCTGTTCAGGGGAAGAGGTCATTTTGTTTCATTGAATGGAATTTATTTTATTCAACGAAACAAACAGGGGCTTGTCAATGGGGCGTACGATTTCCGGCGCCGTCAACCAAGAGGCCCGCGCGTTCCCGGCCCCAGGGGACGCCATGCCGGCCGCATCCGCGGACTTGCCTGTATCATGCGTGCGAATACATCCGTCCCCGAGCGTTGCCTGTGGCGCCGCTCGGGCGTATCGCCAGTGAACCCCGGAAGCCGCCATGCCCGACCCGCTACGTCTGCAGGCTTTGATACAGGATTGCGCCCGCGGCCAGGAGTCCGCGTTGGCTGAACTCTACCGCCAGACCTCGCCGCATCTGTTTGCGCTTGCCGTACGTATATTGAGGCGAAGCGACTGGGCGGAAGAAGTCCTCCAGGACAGCTTCATCAATATCTGGCGCAACGCCGCCCGCTATTCTTCGGAGCAGAGCCAAGTCATGACCTGGATGACGCGCATCGTGCGCAACCGCTGCATCGACCTGCTGCGCAGGCCGGACCTGGAACGCCCCGACGCCGACGGCGAGTTGACGCTGGCCTGGGCCGACGACGCGCCCGGGCCGTTCGAGCGGCTGCAACGCGATCAGGATGGCCAGCGCCTGGCCGACTGCCTGAAACAGCTCGAAGGGCCGCAACGCACCGCCATTGCGCTGTCCTTCTTCGATGACCTCAGCCACAGCGAGATCGCCCGCCGCCTGCAGGCGCCGCTGGGCACGATCAAGAGCTGGGTGCGGCGCGGCATGGACCGGCTCAAGAGGTGCCTGTCATGAACTACAGCGATCCTCAATTGCGCGCGCGGCTGGCCGCCGATTACGTGGCCGGCGCCATGCGCGGCGGCGCGCGCCGCCGTTTCGAAGGCCTGATGGCCGCCGACGCCAACCTGCGCCGCCAGGTGCGCGACTGGGAAGACGACATCTACCCCCTGTTGTGGTCATTGCCGGCGAGGATGCCGCCGCGCCGCGTGTGGCGCGCCATCGAATCGCGCCTGCAGCCTGGAGGCGGCCGCGGCTGGCAGGGCCTGGCCTTCTGGCGCGTCCTCAGCGGCGCGCTGGCGGCGCTGCTGGTGGCCGGGGTGGCGGTCTACCCGATGCAGGTCGACCGCGCCGCGCGCACGCAGCTCATGGCGGTGCTGCAGAGCCCCGAGGCGCAGGCCATGCTGGTGGTGCGCGCCGACGAGCGCGGCGGCCTGCACGTCCATGCCTTGCAGGACCTGGCCTCGCGCGCCGGCGGCAAGGCGCTCGAGTTGTGGGTGATCCCGCCTGGCCAGGCGCCGCAATCGGTCGGCCTGGTGGCGCCCGAAGGCCTGACCGCGCTGCAACGCCGCCAAGGCCTGGAAGGGATCCAGAAGTTGGCGATCACGCTCGAACCGCCGGGAGGATCGCCTTCGGGCAAGCCCACCGGGCCGGTCATCATGAGCGGCGACGTGCTCAAGATCTGAGCCGCATCCAAACCGGGGCGGGCTGCGTATAGAGGGGTGTCCCGTTGTGGAGCCCCTCCATGCCTTCCTGGATAGCCGCCGGCCCGCGTGGCCTGCTTGCGATCGTGGCCCTGGCCGTGCTGGCCATGGGCCTGCTGGCCGCCTGTTCTCCCCTGACGCTGCTCAATGGCGCGGTGCCCGACGATGCCAGCCGCGTCACGCCGGGGCTGGCCTACGGCCCGCTCCCGCGCCAGCGCCTTGACGTCTACCGGCCGCCCGGCGCAGGGCGCGCGCCAGTGGTGGTGTTCTTCTATGGCGGTAGCTGGCGCGACGGCCAGCGGGCCGACTACCGCTTCGTGGGCGACGCGCTGGCGGCGCGCGGCATGGTGGCCGTCATCGCCGACTACCGGCTCTATCCCGAGGCCGGCTACCCGGCCTTCCTGCGAGATGCCGCCATGGCGGTGGCCTGGACCCAGCGCCACATCGACGCCCATGGCGGCGATCCGGCCCGCGTCTTCGTCGCCGGCCACAGTGCCGGCGGCTATATCGCGGCCATGCTGGCGCTGGACGGGCGCTGGCTGGGCGGCGCCGGCTCCAGCCCGGCGACGCTGGCGGGCTGGATCGGGCTGGCCGGCCCCTATGACTTCCTGCCGATCGTGGCGCGCGACGTGCGGCCGGTGTTCGGCTATCCGCACACGCCGCCCGACTCACAACCCATCCATCACGTTAGTGCCCAGGCGCCGCCGGGCCTGCTGTTGACGGGCGCCGCCGACACCACGGTCGACCCGCGCCGCAACAGCGCCAGCCTGGCGCACGCCTTGCGCGAGGCGGGCGCGTGCGCGCGGTTGGTGCAGTACCCCGGGCTTGGCCACAAGCTGCTGGTGGGCGCGCTGTCGCGGCCGTTGCGCTGGCGCGCGCCCGTGCTCGACGACGTCGGCGCGTTCGTGGCGCGTCCCTGTCCATCGCTCCAAGGAGAATGACGATGCGATCGCTGCTTGCACTGGTGTTGCTGGCGCCCCTGGGCGCCGTGGCCGCCAACCAGCATTACCTCGGCTACGCCTATGACAGCCGCGATGGCGCCGAGCGTTATCGCGAAGAGCATTGGGTGGTGCGCGAGGGCGGCCGCCAGTTGCGGTTGGTGCTGTATCGCTGTCCCGGCGGTGCCGCGTTCGCGCGCAAATGGGTGCGCGGCGCGATCGATGACCCGGCGCCTGACTTCGCCCTCTACGACCAGCGCGACGGCTATCGCGAGGGCGTCGACAGCCGCCACGGCGCGCGCTACGTCTATGTGCAGGCGCATGCCGGCGCCCCGATGCAGAGCCAGAAGCTGCGCGCGGTGGACGACGCCGTGGTGGATGCCGGCTTCGACGCCTGGCTGCGCGCCAACTGGCAGCCGCCGGCCGCGCCGTTGCGCTTCCTGCTGCCCAGCCGGCTGGACTGGATGCCGCTGACGGTGCAGGCGCGCGATGCCGCCGGCCAGGGGGAGCGCAGCTTCCGGCTGCGCCTGGATGCCTGGTATGGCTTTGCCGCCCCTGCCTTGCGCGTCACCTACGACAGCGCCAGCCGACGCCTGTTGCGGTTCGAGGGGCCGAGCAACCTGCGCGACGGCAACGGCGGCACGCAGACCGTGCGCATCGAGTTTCCGGCCGATGCCATCCGGCCGCCGCCCTCGGCGCAGGACATGGAAGCCGCGGCCGCCACGCCGCTGGTGTCGCGTTGCGGATAAGGGTTTTCACTGATGCATCCGACCCGGCGTCGCGACCGTATATCCCGACACGTTTCACTCTGGACATCATGATGCGATCCGTTCTCACCGGCTGGACCGCTTCGATACGACGCTGGGTCGATACGCAGGCGCAGGATGCGCCTGGCGGCGATCCGGATCGCATCGACTGGACACGCGCCTTGCCCTTCGCCCTGTTGCACGCCGGCTGCCTGGGCGCGCTCTGGACCGGCGTGTCGCCCGCGGCGCTGACGCTGGCGCTGGCGTTATATGCCGTGCGCATGTTCGCCCTGACCGGCTTCTACCACCGCTATTTCTCGCACCGCACGTTCCGCACCTCGCGCGCCATGCAACTGGTGTGCGCCGTGCTGGGGGCATCGTGCGCCCAGCGGGGACCGCTGTGGTGGGCGGCCCATCATCGCCACCATCATCGCCATGCCGACGATGAGCAGGATCTGCATTCGCCGCGCCGCCATGGGTTCTGGTGGAGCCACATGGGCTGGTTCCTGACACGCCGCGCCTTCGCCACCGATCTGGCGCGCGTGCCGGACCTGCGCGGCTATGCCGAACTGCGCTGGCTCGACCGCTTCGACGCGGCGGTGCCCGTGGCGCTGGCGCTGTGCTGCTATGGACTGGGCGCACTACTGGAACGCATCGCGCCGGGCCTGGGCACAAACGGGCCGCAGATGCTGGTGTGGGGCTTTTTCATTTCGACCGTGGCCTTGTTCCATGCCACCGTCACCATCAACTCGCTGGCGCACCGCTACGGCTCGCGCCGCTACGACACGGCCGACGACAGCCGCAACAACGTCTGGCTCGCGCTGCTGACTTTCGGCGAAGGCTGGCACAACAACCACCACTTCTACCCGGGATCGGCGCGGCAGGGCTTTCGCGCCCGCGAAATCGACATCACCTGGTACGGCTTGCGCCTGTTGGCCGCCGCCGGCCTGATCTGGGATCTCAAGCCGGTGCCGGCCTGGGCGCTGGCCGCCGCCAAGGAGTGAACATGCGCATTGCCATCATCGGTTCGGGCATCGCGGGGCTGGTCTGCGCCTGGAAGCTGGGGCCTGACCACGACGTGACGCTGTACGAGGCAAACGATTACCTGGGCGGGCATACGCACACGCACTCGGTGGAGCAGGACGGCCAGCGCTATGAGGTCGACAGCGGCTTCATCGTTCACAACCCGCTCAATTACCCGCGGTTCACGGCGTTGCTGGAAGAACTGGGCGTGGCCTCGCAGCCCACCACCATGAGTTTTTCGGTGCACAAGCAGGCCGATGGGCTGGCCTATAACGCCACCTCGCTGGACACGCTGTTCTGCCAGCGGCGCAACCTGCTGTCGCCGCGCTTTCTGGGCATGGTGCGGGACCTGATGCGCTTCTACCGGCAGGCGCCCGCCTTGCTGGAAACGTCCGATCCCGGGCCGACGCTGGGCGAATACCTGGCGCGTCATCGCTACGGCGAGGCTTTTCGCACCGATCACCTGATTCCGATGGCGTCGGCGCTGTGGTCGTCGCCAGCGGCGCGCATCCTGGAGTTCCCGGCGCGCTACCTGGTGCAATTCATGGCCAACCACCGGATGCTGCGCATCAGCGGCCGGCCCCAGTGGCGCGTGGTGCGGGGCGGGTCGCGCCGCTACATCGACGCGATGCGCCAGCGCTGGCAAGTGCGCGAGCGGCTCAATTGCGCGGTTCGCCAGGTTCGGCGCGGGGCGGGCGGGGTGCAGGTCGTCACCGACGACGGCGTGGCGCATCATGACGACGTGATCTTCGCCTGCCACAGCGACCAGGCGCTGGCGCTGCTGGCCGACCCGACGCCGCAGGAACGCGCGGTGCTGGGCGCCATCGCCTATCAGGCCAACGAGGTGGTGCTGCACACCGATGCGCGCCTGTTGCCGCGCGAACGCAAAGCCTGGGCCGCCTGGAATGCCTATGTGCCGGCCGACCCGGCGGCGCCCTGTTCGGTCAGTTACTGCATGAACCTGCTGCAGGGCATCGCATCGCCGCGGCCTTTCGTCGTGACGCTCAACCGTAGCGAGACCATCGATCCGGCGCGGGTGCTGGCGCGCATGCGCTATCACCACCCCGTCTACACCCACGAATCAGTGGCCGCGCAGGCGCGCCGCGCCGAGATTTCCGGCCAGCGCCGCAGTTGGTATGCCGGCGCGTACTGGGGCTGGGGCTTTCACGAAGACGGCGTGGCCAGCGCGCTGGATGTGGTGCGCGCCATCCAGGCGCGGCCGCAGGCCTGGGCGCGGGAGGCGGCATGAGCCTGCACAGCGCCGTCTATGAGGGCAGGGTGACGCACCGGCGCCACCATCCGCATGCGCACGGCTTCGGCTACCGCATGGGCCAGCTTTTCCTGGACCTGGACGAGATCGACCAGGTATTCCAGGGCCGCTGGCTGTGGTCGCGGGAACGTCCCAACCTGGCGCAGTGGCGCCGCGCCGACTATCTCGACGCCGACGGCGGGCTGCCGCTGGCGCAGGCGGTGCGGCAACGCCTGCGGGCGCACCTGGGAGACGCGCCAGCCGGGCCCATCCGCCTGCTGGCGCATCCGCGCTACGCCGGCTATGTCTTCAACCCGGTGAGCTTCTATTACTGCTACGAAGCCGACGGCCGCACGCTGGCCGCGATCGTGGCGGAGATCACCAATACCCCGTGGAAGCAGCGCCATTGCGTGGTGCTGCCGACGGCGGTCGCCGAGCGCCGGGGCGACGCGCTGGCCTGGCGCTTCGACAAGCGCTTCCACGTATCGCCCTTCATGCCCATGGACTGCGCCTATGACTGGCGCTTCACCGAGCCCGCCGACGAGCTGCGGGTGCATATGCGCGTCAGCCGCCAGGGCGTGGCCCAGTTCGATGCGCGCCTGGACCTGCGGCGCCGCGCGCTCGACGGCGCGGCGCTGGCGCGCCTGCTGTGGCGCTATCCGCTGATGACACTGCAGGTCATCGGCGCCATCCATTGGCAGGCGCTGCGCCTGTGGCTCAAGCGCAATCCCGTCTACGACCATCCCCGCACGCCCAACGGAGAACCCCGATGAAACCCATGACGCCTTCGGAACACGCCTCGATCGCGGCCACCCGCCGCGCCGGGCCGCTCGACCGCCTGTTGCGCCAGCGCCTGTTCGCCAGTCTGGCGGCGCTGGACCATGGCCAGTTGCTGATCGAGGACAGCCTGGGCAGCATTACGCTGGGCCGCGGCGAACCGAGAGTGCGCTTGACCGTCAGCGACCTGGGGTTCTACCGGCTGGTGGCCGCGCAAGGCAGCGTCGGCGCGGGCGAGGCCTATGGCGACGGCCTGTGGCGCTGCGACGACCTGGTCGGGCTGGTGCGCCTGCTGGTGCGCAACCGCGACACGCTGGACGCGATGGAGTCGGGGCTGGCGCGGCTGGCAGGCTGGGCGCTGCGGCGCTGGCATGCCGGCAATCGCAATACCCGCGCCGGCAGCCGCCGCAACATCGCCGCCCACTACGACCTGGGCAACCCGTTCTTCGCGCTGTTCCTGTCCGACGATCTGATGTATTCATCGGCGCTGTGGGCCGATGGCGACGACACGCTGGAAGCGGCGTCTCACCGCAAGCTGGAAACGATCTGCCGCAAGCTGGAGTTGCGGCCCACGGACCGCGTGGTGGAGATCGGCAGCGGCTGGGGCGGCTTCGCCATCCACGCGGCGCGCCACTACGGCTGCCATGTCACCACCGCCACGCTGTCGCGCGAGCAGCATGACCTGGCGGTCGAGCGGGTGCGAGCCGCCGGCCTGCAGGACCGCGTCAGCGTCGTGCTGCGCGACTATCGCGATCTGCAGGGCCAGTACGACAAGCTGGTGTCGGTCGAGATGATCGAGGCCGTCGGCGCCAACTTTCTGGAGACCTATTTCGCCAAGGTCGCCAGCCTGCTCGATCCGCGCGGGCGGGCGCTGATCCAGGCCATCACCATCGAGGATCACCGCTACCAGCAGGCGCTGGCCTCGGTGGACTTCATCAAGCGCCATATCTTTCCGGGCAGCTTCATCCCCTCCATCGAGGCGATGCTGCGCGCCAAGACCCGCGCCTGCGACCTGGCCCTGGTGCACCTGGAGGACTTCGGCCTGTCGTACGCGCGCACGCTGCAAGCCTGGCGCGAGCGCTTCCTGGCGCGGCTGCCCGAGGTGCGGGCGCAGGGCTTCGATGCGCGCTTCTGCCGCTTGTGGGAGTTCTACCTGGCGTACTGCGAAGGCGGCTTTCGCGAGCGCTCCATTGGGGTCGCGCACCTGCTGCTCACGCATCCGCAGGCGCGCGCCACGGGCGGCCGCTGGCTGCGGGAGGGCGCGTGATGCGCTTCTGGGCCAACCTGATCGGCTACCAGGCCGTGTGGTTCTGCGCCGTGATCGGCGCCGGCCACGGCCTGGCCTGGCCGGGCGTGGCCGCCGCCCTGTTGTTCATCGTGGCGCAACTGGCGGTGTCGGCGACGGCGCGCGCCGACCTGCGGCTGGCCGGCGCCGCGCTGCTGTGCGGCGTGGCACTGGATGGCACGCTGTCGGCGCTGGGCTGGGCGCGCTATGCCGCCGGCGCCTGGCCCGCGCCATTCTGGATCCTGGCATTGTGGGCGGCGTTCGCGCTGACGTTGAACCACTCGCTCGCTTACCTGCGTTCCCGGCCATGGCTGGCCTGCGTGTTCGGCGCGGTCGGCGGGCCGCTGGCCTATTGGGGCGCGGCGCGCGGCTGGCAGCCGGTGCAATTCGAGCCGCCCGCCTGGCGCGCCATCGTCGCGCTGGCGGCGGGGTGGGCGCTGGCACTGCCGGCCCTGACCGCCGGCGCGCGGCGCTGGGTACGGGAGGCATCATGACGCCCTGGCAGCAATGGCTCTGCATCGCGGCCGCCATGATCGTCGCCATGGCGCTGGCCTGGCGCTGGCAGCGCCGCCGCGCCAACGCCGGCATCGTCGACGTGGTGTGGTCGCTCGGCATGGGCGCGGCCGGCTGGCTGATCGCAGCCACCGGAACCGGCAGTGGCGCGGCCCGCCTGGCGCTGGCGCTGATGGCGGGCGTCTGGTCTTTGCGGCTGGCATGGCACTTGTGGCGCCGCGTGCGGGCCGGCGAGGATGGCCGCTATCGCGCCCTGCGCGAGCATTGGCGGGGCCATCAAGGCAAGTTCTTCGGCCTGTTCATGTTCCAGGCCGGCCTGGTGATGCTGTTCTGCCTGCCGTTCCTGGCGGTGGGAGCCAGCCCGGCGCAAGGCGTGCCGGTCGCGCTGGGGCTGCTGATCTGGCTGGCCGCGTTGTCGGGCGAGGTGATCGCCGACCGCCAACTGGACCGGTTTCGCGACGACCCCTCCCACCGTGGCAAAACCTGCCGCCAGGGCTTGTGGCGCTATTCGCGGCATCCCAACTACTTCTTCGAATGGTGCCACTGGTTCGGCTACGTAGCGTTGGCGTGGGGCTCGCCGCTGGCGTGGCTGGCCTGGCTGGGGCCATTGCTGATGTACGTGTTCCTGCGCTGGATCAGCGGCATTCCGTTCACCGAGCAGCAGGCGCTGCGCACGCGCGGCGACGACTACCGCGACTATCAACGCCGCACGTCGGCCTTCTTTCCCTGGTTCCCGAAATCCTGACGAGGCATGCCATGACCACCGCCACTTTGCACGACACTCCGTTGGCCACCGACCGTCCCGCGCCCGGGCTGCTCGGCCTGGCCGAGCGCGGCCTGCTGCCCGATGCGCTGCTGCGCCTGGGCATCCGGCGCCTGTGCGCCCAGCGCCTGGCGCAGGAATATGCCGGCGGCATCGAGGCCTGGACCGAACGCGATCGCCAGCTCATCGCGGCGCTGCGCGCCAGCGCGGTTGCCATCCATACCGACGCGGCCAACACCCAGCATTACGAATTGCCGACCGCGTTCTTCCAGCTTTGCCTGGGCGCCCGCATGAAATACTCGAGCTGTTATTACCCGACCGGCGGCGAGACCCTCGACCAGGCCGAAGCCGCCATGCTGCGCCTGTACGGCGAGCGCGCCGAACTGGCCGACGGCCAGGACATCCTGGAGCTGGGTTGCGGCTGGGGCTCGTTGACGCTGTGGATGGCCGAACAGTTTCCCAACGCGCGCATCACCGCGGTGTCGAACTCGGCCACCCAGCGCCAGCACATCGAGGCGCGCTGCCGCGAGCGCGGCTGGTCGCACGTGCGCGTGGTGACCTGCGACGTCAACGTCCTGTCGTTGCCCGCGGCCGCCTACGACCGCTGCGTCTCCGTGGAGATGTTCGAGCACATGCGCAACTACCAGGACCTGCTGGCGCGCATCGCGCAATGGCTGCGGCCCGGCGGCAAGCTGTTCGTGCACATCTTCGCGCACCGCGAGCGCGCCTATCCGTTCGAAACCGAAGGGGCGGACAACTGGATGGGCCGGCATTTCTTCACCGGCGGCATCATGCCGTCGGCCCATACCCTGCTGCATTTCCAGCATGACCTGCGGCTGCAGGAACGCTGGTTCCTCGACGGTACGCATTACGCCCGCACCGCCAACCACTGGCTTGCCAACCAGGACGCCCGCAGCGGGCAGTCGCGGGCGGTGCTGGCGCAGGCCTACGGCGCGCCCCTGGCCGGCCTGTGGCACCAGCGCTGGCGCATGTTCTGGATGGCGTGCGCCGAACTCTTCGGCTATGAAAACGGCCAGCAATGGGGCGTGGCGCACTACCGCTTCGAGCGGCCTTGAGGAGGGCGACCATGTTGCGAACCCTGTGTATCGGCGTGGCTGCCCTGTTGGCGGGCTGCGCGTCGCCACCGCCGATGCCGCCGGTGGCCAGCGTGGACCTGGACCGATTCATGGGCGACTGGTACGTGATCGCGCACATTCCGAGCTGGCCCGAGCGCAATGCCTATGACGCGGTGGAGAGCTACCGGCTGCTGCCCGACGGCCGCGTGCAGACCGACTTCCGCTACCGTGATGGCAGCTTCGATGCGCCCGTCGACACCATGCACCCGGTGGCCACGGTGCGGCCCGGCACCGGCAACGCGGTGTGGGGCATGCAGTTCATCTGGCCCATCAAGGCCGAATACGTCATCGCGTACCTGGATGCGGGCTACCAGACCACCATCATCGGCCGTTCCAAGCGCGATTACGTCTGGATCATGGCGCGGGTGCCGTGCCTGGACGACGCGGTCTATGCCGATCTGCTGCGCAGGGTGACGGCATTGGGCTACACGGAAAGCCCGCGCAAGGTGCCCCAGCGCTGCGGCCGGTGACGCCGCCCGGGTTGGGGCCGCTTCAGGCCTCGCAGGTCCAGCCGGCCGGCGCCGCGCTCGGGTCGGCCGGCGGCCCGAGTAGCGCCGCCGTCGCGCCACCGGCGAACGCCTGCGGCGCCACGCCGGCGGTGGGCGCCGTCACCGTCCAGCCGTGCGCGGCAAGATGGCCGAGGAAGCGTTGGTGTAGCGTGCGCATGAGAGGGTTCCGTCAGGGCGGTCAGCGGCCGCGCGCCTCGGCCCGGCGTCGGCCGACATGCATGAGCGCCATGCCCGAGATCGCGAGGGCCGCGCCGATGAACAGGTTCGCCGGGGTGGCCTCGCCCAGCCAGAGGCTGGAGAACAGCACGCCGAAAACGGGCACCAGCGTGATGTAGCCCGAGGCCGCGCCGGCGCCCAGCGCCTTCACGCCCTCGAAGTACCAGGCGTAGGCCATCGCGGTTGCGCCGAACGCCAACGCCAGCAGGCTGCCCCAGGCGCTGGCCGGCGCCTGTCCCAGCTTTTCCCAGGCGGGCACGCCTTCCACCATCAGACTGGTCAGCAACAGCATCAACGCCCCGATCACGGTGGTGACCGTGGTGGTGGTCAGGGCGTCCACGCCCTTGAGCACCAGTCGCCCGACCAGGGTGTAGGCCACCCAGCACGCCACGCAGCCGAGCAGCAGCAGTTCACCCAGGCCCACGCCGGCTCCCGCGGCAGCCTGCGGGCCACCGCCGCCGATGGCGATATAGGCGCCGATGGCGGACATGATCATGCCGGCCAGGATGGCGGCATTGAGATGTTCGCGGAACAGGATGGCCGCCAGCAGCAGGGTCGCGCCGGGGTTCAGCGTCACCACGATCGCGGCCTTGCCGGCCGGCACCAGTTGCAGGCTCAGCATGAAGAAACTGGAGTAGCCGAACACGCCGGCCAGCGCGGCGGCGGTCAGGCCGAGCCATTGGTTGCGCGTCAACGACTTCAGGCCGCGCAGCGCCGAGGCGCGGTGCATCCACAGCACCAGCGCCACGCTGGCGAACAGGAACCTAAGGCTGGCCGCGGCCAGCGGCGCCATCGATTGGGCCACGACCTTGCCCCAGGACCATGACGCGCCCCACAGGGCCGCCATGCCGACCAGTCGCAGGTGCGTGGCCATCAATGTGTTTTTCATGTCTCGTTCTAAGTCTGGCGGCAGGCGTCGCGCGCGGCGCGACGGGGCAAGGGGAGTGCGTCGACATGGCGGGGGCCGGTCGATCGCAGGCGGGATTTTAGCTGGCCGCCCACCGGCCGCCTGGTTGTCCGCCAGTCTCTGGCCGCCTGTCGCGCCGCCGCGCCCGCGCTAGCCGGCGCATGGGCAGGCTTCATGCCGCGCGCGCATTCTGTTTCATTTATCATGAACCTTGCGCGCGCAAGCGGCCTTCGCGGGCTGGAAGACGCGCCGCAAGCGCTGCCTGTGGCGGGCGCTGGCCGGCCGACATCGAGCGCCATGTCGCGCCCTGGTTCAAGCGGTACGACACCGTGGTGACCGCTTCCTATGAATACGAGATCTCGCGCTGGCGCCTGCAGCAGGCCGGCTTGCTCGCGTAGCCCTGTACGCGTGGATGACAGCGCTGCCGGTATCATTGGCGCCTTTGGCACTGTTCAGCAAAGCCCGGGAGTACCCATGATTCGTTCACTTGCGCCCCGCCGCATCGTTTTCGCCCTGGCGGCCCTGCTGGCTGCCGCTAGCACCCAGGCCGCCCAGGATCGGCCCGCCGTGCTCAAGGCGCTGGAGGCGCGCGGCCTGCGCGTGGTGCAGGAGTTCAAGATCGACGGCGGCCTGCGCGCCTTCGCTGGCGTGGCCGGCGACCAGCCCGTGGCGATCTATGTCACCCCCGACGGCAACGCCATCGTCGGCGCGCGCCTGGATGCCCAGGGCAAGCCGCTGGACGATGCCAAGCTCGAGTCCCTGGTCAGCAAGCCGATGGGCGACCAGGCCTGGGCAGAACTCGAGAAATCGACGTGGGTGCTTGACGGCAAGAAGGACGCGCCGCGCATCATCTACACCTTCAGCGACGCCAACTGCCCCTATTGCCACAAATTCTGGGAGGCCGCGCGGCCGTGGGTCGATGCCGGCAAGGTACAGTTGCGGCACGTGATGGTGGGCGTCATCCGCCAGGACAGCCCGGCCAAGGCTGCGGCCATCCTGGGCGCCGCCGATCCGTCCGCCGCATTGCTGGAGAACGAACACAAGTTCGACCAGGGTGGCATCACGCCGGCCAAGAGCGTGCCCGAGGTCATCGGCAAGAAGCTGGACGACAACCAGGCGTTGATGGTGTCGCTGGGCTTTCGCGGCACGCCCGGCATCGTCGCGCGCGACGATGCCGGCGCCCTGAAG
>NZ_JCBANN010000065.1:0-28393 GCF_059761975.1 Achromobacter sp. 46006 | reverse complement strand
GGCGCCGGCTTGTGGCCGGCGCCCGTCTTTTGGTGGGCGGGATCTGACGTCCCTGCCTCGGTTGGCGGCTTGCGCCGCCGTTCCCCTGGGGCTTGCTGCTTGTTCGGTGAGCCGTCGCGTTCGGTTTACTTCTTGCGCGCGGCGATGGATTTCTCGGCCAGGTTGACCAGGTCCACGCCGATCTGCTTTTTCCACTTGTCGTAGACTGGCTGCGTGATCTTGGCGAAGGCGTCGTGTTCGGCCGGGCTCAACGTGGTCACGGTGACGCCGTGGCCCTCGATTTCCTTGAGCAGCGACGGGTCTTCGGGCGTGACGCCCTTGCGCGCGATGACGATCTGCTGCTTGCCGGCGTCCAGCGCGGCCTGGCGCACGATGGCGCGGTCCTTTTCCGACCACGAATTCCACACTTCGCGGTTGACCACGAAGATCAGCGGATCGGCCACGTAGTTCCACAGCGTCAGGTACTTCTGGCCGACGGTGTAGAGCTTGGAGCCGGTGTAGATCGACAGGGGGTTCTCCTGGCCGTCGACCGCGCCGCTGGCCAGCGCCGGCTGGGCGTCGGCCCAGCTCATCTGGGTCGGGTTCGCGCCCAGCGCGGTGAACGTGTCGATGTACAGCGGCGAACCGACCACGCGCAGCTTCATGCCCTTCATGTCCTCGGGCCGCTTGATCTCGCGCTTGGAATTGCTGAGCTGGCGGTAGCCGTTTTCGCCCCAGGCCAGCGGCACCACGCCGGCCTTCTCGATCAGCTTGAACATTTCCTTGCCCACCTCGCCCTGCACCAGCGCGTCGATGGCGGCATAGTCGGGCATCAGGAAGGGCAGCGAGAACAGGTTCAGTTGCTTGACCTGCGGCGACCAGTTGATGGTCGAGCCCACGGCCATGTCGATCACGCCCTGGCGGATGGCGGTGAATTCACGGGTCTGGTCGCCCTGCACCAGCGACGTGCCGGGGTAGACCTTGATGTTGATGCGGCCCTGTGTGCGCTCGCGCACCAGGTTGGACCAGATCTCGGCGCCCTGGCCCCACGGGAAGGTGGTGCCGACGACGATCGACAGCTTGTATTCGGATTTGTAGTTCTGTGCCTGCGCGGCCAGGGGAATGGCGGCGACGGCGGCGGCGCACAGGGTGGCGCCAATCAGCTTGCGGAAATTCATGTTGCGTCTCCTCTCTTTGCGGGTCTGTCTGTTGTTGTCGTCAATCTCATGCCGGGCGGGGGCGTCCGGCTCCCTCAATAACCGAGTTTGTGCGGCAGCCAGAGCGCCAACTGCGGGAACGCCAGCACCGCCACCAGCACCAGGAACATCGCGCCCAGCAGCCATACGACCCAGCGCACGGTCGATTCCATCGGCACGCGCGCGATGCGGCACGACACCATCAGGTTGACCGCCAGCGGCGGGGTGAACTGGCCCAGCGCCACCTTGAGCGTCAGGATCACGCCGAACCACACCGGGTCCCAGCCGTAGGCCTTGGCGATGGGCGTCAGCAGCGGCACGAAGATCAGGAAGATCGAGATGCCGTCCAGGAACATGCCTACCGTCATCAGCAGCAGCACCAGCAGCGCCAGCACGCCCCATTCGCCCAGGCCGGAATTGACGATGGCGTGGGTGATCGGATCGATCACGCTGAGGGTGGACAGGGCCCAGGCGAAAATGCCGGCCAGCGTCACCACCAGCATGATGACGGCGGACAGTTCGGCGGCTTCGCGCAGGATCACGTACAGGTCGCGCAGCTTGATGGTGCGGTGGATGAACATGCCCACGAACAGGCCGTAGAACACGGCCACCACGGCCGCTTCGGTGGGCGTGAACCAGCCCAGCCGCATGCCGCCCAGGATCAATACCGGCGCGGCCAGGCCCCAGGAGGCCGCGCGCAGGCTCTGCCAGAAGGGCGGGCGCGGCAGGTGCGATTCCAGCATGCCCATCTTGTGCCGACGCGCCAGCCATACGGCCGGCACGATCAGCGCCAGGCCGGCCAGGATGCCGGGCACCATGCCGGCGGCGAACAGGGCCGGCACCGAGGCCTCGGGTACCAGCACGGAATAGATGATGAAGGCCACCGAGGGCGGGATCAGGATGTCGGTGGCCGCGCCGGCGGCCACCACCGAGGCCGAAAAGGCGCCGGGGTAGCCGGCGCGCGACATCGCCGCGATCATCACCGCGCCCACCGCCGCCGCGCAGGCCGGCCCCGAGCCAGAGATGCCGCCCAGGAACATCGCCACCGCGATCGACACCAGCGGCAGCATGCCGGGGCCGCGGCCGACGATGGCAATGGCGAAATCCACCAGCCGCTTGGCCACGCCGGAGCGGTCGAAAATGGAGCCCACCAGCACGAACATGGGAATCGCCAGCAACGGGTACTTGGCCAGGCCTGCGTAGAAGTTCTGCGGCACGGCCAGCAGGCCGTACCAGGGCGTATCCAGGTTCGACAGCACGATGGCCACGGTGCCGCCGATGCCCAGCGCCACGCCGACCGGCACGCCGATCAGCATCAGCGCGATGAAGACCGCGAACAGGATGCCGGCGATCATGCCTGGCCACCGTCGGTCTTGGGCAGCGGCGCCTTCCATAGGCGCCGCAGCGTGCCCAGGGTGCGCAGCGAAATGGCGGCGGCCATCACGGGCAGCCAGATGGAATACCACCAGGTCGGCACGCCGATGGCGGGCGAGGTTTCCTCGTAGATGAACTCGTCGGACACCAGTTTGACCGATAGCACCGTCAGCAGCACGAAGAACGCCAGCACGCAGAAGTTGGAGACCAGCGCCATGAGGCGCTGGCGCCGCGGCGAGCCATTGTCGGCCAGGATCTCGATGCGGATATGGTGGTTGCGCACGAAGGCCACGCTGCCGCCGGCCATGGTCAGCACGATCAGCAGGAATACCGAGATTTCCTCGGTCCAGGCGAACGATTGATCGGTGAAGTAGCGCACCAGCACATTCAGGAAGGTGATGATGGCCAGCGTCGCCAGCAGGATCACGGCCAGCCAGTCCTCGATGGCCAGCGGCACTTTCACGGCGGGGTCTGTTTCGGCGGGGATGATCGGTTCGACGGGCTCGGCGGGGGCTTCGGGGCGTGACATGTGAGGCAACGGCCAGCGCGGCGTGGGCGCTTTCTAGGTATGGAGTCGCTGCATCCTACCGTCGGGGCAAGGGCAGGGGTGTTCGTGTTTTCCCGCGCTGCGGTATGGCCGCAACATGGTGCGGCGCAATAGCGGGCATGCGCGGGGCGGCGGCCAACGCGCGTTAAACCGAGAGCAAGGCGGGAGTTGGGCGCCATATTGCTTTGCAGCAGGCGCGGCCTTGTGTCGCGGAATTCTTTTGTAACAAGAGCCAAAGCCGGACGAAATCGGGCCGCAGCGGGGCCACGGCACGCCGCGCTCCGGGAAAACCCCTTAAACAGGTAAAATCCCGCTTTTGCTCCCCTCCTTATACGGCGCCCGCATCGTGTCCCTTGTTCAGCATCTGCCTGGTTCCTCCGTCCTGTCCTCCTTTCGTCGTGACCGCCTGCTGGCGCAATTGAAGGAAGCCGGCCTGCCGGTGGCCGACATTTCCGCCCGCTACGAGCACTTCGTCAGCACCGACGCCGCCCTGACGGCCGAGCAGCAGCAGCACCTGACCCAATTGCTGGACTACGGCACCCCCGCCACCGGCGAGACGCCGGCCAAGAGCCTGGCGCTGCTGGTGATCCCGCGCCTGGGCACGATCTCGCCGTGGGCCAGCAAGGCCACCGACATCGCCCACAACTGTGGCCTGTCGGCCGTGCACCGCATCGAACGCGGCGTGCGCTACGTCATCACCCCCGAGCGCGGCCTGCTGGGCGCCAAGTCGTTCGACGCCGACATGCTGGCGCGCGCGGCCGACTGCCTGCACGACCGCATGACCGAAACCGTGGTCGACGCCAGCTTCGACGGCCAGGCGCTGTTCCAGCCGCTGGCCGGCAAGCCGATGCGCACCGTCGACGTGCAGGCGCGCGGCGCCGCCGCCCTGGTCGAGGCCAACAGCACCCTGGGCCTGGCCCTGTCGGACGACGAGATCGAATACCTGGCCAAGTCGTTCAGCGACCTGGGCCGCGATCCCACCGACGTCGAACTGATGATGTTCGCGCAGGCCAACAGCGAACACTGCCGCCACAAGATCTTCAACGCCCAGTGGGTGATCGACGGCCAGGAACAGCCCAACACGCTGTTCGGCATGATCCGCGCCACCCACAAGGCGCAGCCGGAAGGCACCGTGGTGGCCTACTCGGACAACGCCGCCATCATGGCCGGCGGTCCGGCGCAGCGCTTCCAGGCCGGCGTGCCGGGCGTGACCGGTGAGGGCGTCGACGGCGCCAAGTACATCCGCCGCGACACCACCGTGCACACCCTGATGAAGGTCGAGACGCACAACCACCCGACCGCGATCGCGCCGTTCCCCGGCGCCTCGACCGGCGCGGGCGGCGAAATCCGCGACGAAGGCGCCACCGGCCGCGGCTCCAAGCCCAAGGCCGGCCTGACTGGTTTCACCGTCTCGCACCTGCGCTTCGACGACGCCACGCAGCCCTGGGAAGCCGACCACCACGGCCTGCCGGACCGCATCGCCACGCCGCTGTCCATCATGATCGACGGCCCCATCGGCGGCGCCGCCTTCAACAACGAATTCGGCCGTCCCAACCTGCTGGGCTATTTCCGTTCGTTCGAGCAGACCGCCGGCGGCACGCGCTGGGGCTACCACAAGCCCATCATGATCGCGGGCGGCCTGGGCAGCATCGACGCCGGCCTGACCCACAAGAACGAGATCCCTCCCGGCGCGCTGCTGATCCAGCTGGGCGGCCCGGGTTTCCGCATCGGCATGGGCGGCGGCGCCGCCTCCAGCATCAGCATGGGCAGCAACTCGGCCGAACTGGATTTCGATTCGGTCCAGCGCGGCAACCCCGAACTGGAGCGTCGCGCCCAGGAAGTGATCGACCGCTGCTGGCAGCAGGCCGAGAACAACCCCATCATCGCCATCCATGACGTTGGCGCGGGCGGCCTGTCCAACGCCTTCCCGGAACTGGTCAACGATGCCGGCCGCGGCGCCATCTTCGATCTGAAGCGCGTGCCGCTGGAAGAATCCGGCCTGTCGCCCGCCGAGATCTGGAGCAATGAATCGCAGGAACGCTACGTCCTGTCGATCCTGCCGCATGACCTGGAGCGTTTCGACGCCATCGCCCGCCGCGAACGCTGCCCCTACGCGGTGGTCGGCGTGGCCACCGAAGAGCGCCAGCTGCGCGTGGTGGACGGCGAAGGCCTGCCGGGCCTGGACACGATCCGTCCGCAGGGCGAGGCCGAGGTGCGTCCGGTCGACGTGCCGATCGACGTCATCCTGGGCAAGCCGCCGCGCATGACGCGCGACGTGCGCCGCCTGCCGGGCGTGTCCGAGCCGCTCGACCTGGCCGGCATCGACCTGACCGAAGCGGCCTACCGCGTGCTGCGCCACCCCACGGTGGCCAACAAGTCGTTCCTCATCACCATCGGCGACCGCACCGTCGGCGGCCTCTCCAGCCGCGACCAGATGGTCGGCCCGTGGCAGGTGCCGGTGGCCGACTGCGCCGTCACCCTGGCTGACTACCAGGGTTTCCGCGGCGAAGCCATGGCCATGGGCGAACGCACGCCCATCGCCATGCTGAACGCGCCGGCCTCCGGCCGCATGGCCGTGGCCGAGGCCCTGACCAACCTGGCCGCCGCCGACGTGGCGCGCCTGGAAGACATCAAGCTGTCCGCCAACTGGATGGCCGCCTGCGGCGTCGACGGCCAGGACGCCGCGCTGTACGACACCGTGTCGGCCGTCAGCGAGCTGTGCCAGACCGCCGGCCTGTCGATCCCGGTGGGCAAGGACTCGCTGTCCATGAAGACCTCCTGGGAACAGGACGGCGAGCAGCGCCAGGTGGTGGCGCCGGTGTCGCTGATCGTCACGGCCTTCGCGCCGGTCGGCGACGTGCGCGCCAGCCTCACGCCGCAACTGCGCACTGACGCCGGCGACAGCGTGCTGATCCTGATCGACCTGGGCCGCGGCCTGCACCGCATGGGCGGCTCGATCCTGGCGCAGACCTACAACCAGGTCGGCGAGACCGTGCCGGACATCGACTCGCCGGAAGCCCTGCGCGCCTTCTTCGTCACCATCCGCACCCTGGCCGAGGCCGGCACGATCCTGGCCTACCACGACCGTTCCGACGGCGGCCTGTTCGCCACGCTGGTGGAAATGGCCTTCGCCGGCCGCACCGGCATCTCGGTCAACCTGGACATGCTGACCTTCGACCCGCAATCGGCCGATTGGGGCGACTACAAGATCCGTCCGGAACAGGTGGCGGTGCAGCGCGACGAACTGACGCTCAAGGCGCTGTTCGCGGAAGAAGCCGGCGCCGTCATCCAGGTGCCGGCCGCCCAGCGCGACGCCGTCATGCAGGTGCTGCGCGGCGCCGGCCTGTCGGCCCACTCGCACGTCATCGGCGGCCTGAACGGCGGCGACGAGGTCGAGTTCTACCGCGACGGCAAGAAGGTCTGGGGCCAGCCGCGCGCCGACCTCGGCCGCGCCTGGAGCGAAGTCTCCTACCGCATCATGGCGCGCCGCGACAACCCGGCCTGCGCCCAGGCCGAGCTGGACGTCTGGAACGACACGCAGGATCCGGGCATGAGCCCCAACGTGGCCTTCGACCCGCAGGAAGACGTGGCCGCGCCGTACATCAACAGCGGCAAGCGCCCGCGCGTGGCGATCCTGCGCGAGCAGGGCTGCAACAGCCAGGTGGAAATGGGCTGGGCCTTCGACACCGCCGGCTTTGACGCGGTCGACGTGCATATGACCGATCTGCTGTCGGGCCGCGTCGACCTGGCTCAGGTGCAGGGCCTGGTGGCGGTGGGCGGCTTCAGCTACGGCGACGTGCTGGGCGCCGGCGAGGGCTGGGCCCGCACCATCCGCTTCAATAGCAAGCTGTCGGATCAGTTCGCGGCGTATTTCGCTCGCCCCGACACCTTCGCGCTGGGCGTGTGCAACGGCTGCCAGATGATGGCCGCGCTGGCCCCGATGATCCCGGGCGCCGAGCACTGGCCGCGCTTCACCCGCAACCTGTCCGAGAAGTACGAGGCGCGCCTGTCGATGGTCGAACTGGCCAAGTCGCCGTCGATCTTCTTTGCCGGCATGGAAGGCGCGCGCATCCCGGTCGCGGTGGCGCACGGCGAAGGCTATGCCGACTTCTCGCAGCAGGGCGACGCCGGCCGCGTGCTGGCGGCGGCGCGCTACATCGACAACCGCGGCAACGCCACCGAGGCCTATCCGTTCAATCCGAACGGCAGCCCGGGCGGCCTGACCTCCGTCACCACCGCCGACGGCCGCTTCACCGTGATGATGCCGCACCCGGAACGCGTGACCCGCAACGTCATGATGTCGTGGGCCCCCGAGAAGTGGGGCAACGCCGACAGCGGCGGCCAGTTCAGCCCGTGGATGCGCATTTTCCGCAACGCGCGCGCCTGGCTGAAATAACGCAGGAGGGTCGCCCCGGCGGCCTGCCGCAGGCACTGAGGCAGTCAACAGCCCCACCGACGTCGGTGGGGCTTTTTCATGGGCTGCCGGTGGGCTTCGTGACAGCCATCCATGTAACCCAATGAGATATTTAACTTTTCATTGCAATAGGCCGTAAACAGTCCGACAGCCGCCCAAGGCTGCCCTCCGCAACCCCCGAGTGGCCCCCTCCCCATGTTCAAGAATCTGAGTATCCGCGCCGTCCTGACGACCGCGCTCTGTGTTTTTTTCGCCCTTTTCCTGGTCACCGGCATCGCCGTCTACCAGCAACTGACCTCCAACCGCACCTCGATCGAGGTGATGCTGGAGACCAACCTGGTGCGCGCCAATGCCGTTGACGCCGCCGGCTCCGAATTGCTGCGCGCCCGGCTGGTGCTGCTGGCGGCGCAGACCACGCTGCTGGAAGGCAAGAGCATCGACAACCTGGCGAGCATGCAGCGCCTGGACGGCTACACCAAGAAAGCCGCCGACCTGATCCAGGAGGCGCGCCAGAATCCCGAAATGTCGCCGGCCGGCAAGCCGCTGTTCGATGCGGTGCTGGTTGCCTACGATGTCTATCAGCGCGACGCCATCATGCCGATGATCGCCGCGATCCGCGCCGGCAAGGCGCATGACGCCAGCCGCCTGAACCTGGAAAAGGTCACGCCGCTGGGCATCGCCTTCACCCAGGCGATCCAGAAGTACGTGGACTTTGCCGACGAAATCGGCAAGCGCGTGGCGCGCGAAGCCAACGCCCGCATCAACGGCGCCATCGCCTTCCTGATCGGCCTGCTGGTGGTGGTGGCGGTGCTGGTGGTCGGGTTGTATGCGGTGTTCGCCCGTTCCGTGTTCCGCCCGCTGCACGAGGCCGGCCGCCTGTTCGACCGCATCGCCGGCGGCGACCTGACCAACCGCATCGAGCAGCGCGGCAGCAATGAAATCGGCGTGCTCTATGCCGCCGTCAAGCGCATGCAGGACAGCCTGGCGCGCACCGTGGCCGCGGTGCGCCAGGGCGTCGAAGAGATCCACACCGGTTCGCGCGAGATCGCCGCCGGCAATATCGATTTGTCCTCGCGCACCGAGCAGCAGGCCGCTTCGCTGGAAGAAACCGCCGCCAGCATGGACGAGTTGTCGTCCACCGTGAAGAACAACGCCGACAGTTCGCGCAGCGCCTCGCAACTGGCCTCGGCGGCCTCCGACGTGGCGACCCGTGGCGGCCAGGCGGTGGGCGACGTGGTCGGCACCATGCGCGCCATCGCCGACAGCTCCAACCGCATTGCCGACATTGTCGGCGTGATCGACGGCATCGCCTTCCAGACCAACATCCTGGCGCTCAATGCCGCGGTGGAAGCGGCCCGCGCCGGCGAGCAGGGCAAGGGCTTCGCGGTGGTGGCCAGCGAAGTGCGCGCGCTGGCGCAGCGCAGCGGTCAGGCCGCCAAGGAGATCAAGGGCCTGATCGACGATTCGGTGCAGAAGGTCTCGATCGGTTCCGACCAGGTCGAAGCGGCCGGCGCCACCATGCAGGAGATCGTGGCGTCGGTGCGCCGCGTGACCGACATCATCAACGAGATCTCCAGTGCCTCGGAAGAGCAGTCGCAGGGCATCCAGCAGGTCAACCAGGCGGTGTCGCAGATGGACAGCGTGACGCAGCAGAACGCCGCGCTGGTCGAGCAGGCGGCGGCATCGGCGGCGTCGCTGGAAACCCAGGCGCAACGCCTGCGTGACGCGGTGGCGGTGTTCAAGCTGCAGACCGGCCGCGTGATCGAGGCGCAGGCGCCGGCATTGGGACACGCGGGCGAGCCGGCGCTGCTGGGCGGTTGAAGCGGTCACCCCGCCGCGTTGCGCCTTACTGATCCAACTGGATCCTGGCGTCGGCCGCCACGTTCTTCCACTTCTTCACGTCGCTGGCGATCACGTTCTTGAATGCTTCCGACGTGCCGGCCACTACCGTGCCGCCCAGGCTGGCCAGCTTGGCCTTGACCTCGGGGTTGTTGAGCGCCTTGACCGAGGCGTCGTGCAGCTTCTGCGTCACGTCGGCCGGCAGGCCCTTGGGCGCCAGCAGGCCGTTCCATGCGTTGGCCTCGTAGCGCGGCAGGCCGGCTTCCTTGAAGGTCGGCGTGTCCGGCAGTTCCGGCGAGCGGCTGTCGGCGGCGATGGCCAGGGGACGGATCTGGCCGCTCTTGATGTACGGCAGCGAGGCCGGCACCGGTTCCCAGATCATCGACACCTGGCCGCTGATGACGTCGGTGAAGGCCGGACCCGCGCCGCGGTAGGCGATATGCATGAGCTTGGCGCCGGTCATCGACTTCATCAGTTCCATCGCCAGATTGCCCAGGCCGCCCGCGCCCGACGAGGCATAGGTGTACTTGTCCGGGCTGGCCTTGGCGGCGGCGATCAGGCCGTTCAGGTCGGCGGCGGGGAAGTCCTTGGTCACGCTCAGCACGCCCGGCACGGTCACCAGTTGCGTGATGGCGGTGAAGTCCTGCACCGCGTCATAGGTCAGCGTCTTGTAGACTGCCGGGTTGGTGCCGTGGGTGCTGGACGAGGCCAGCAGCAGGATGTAGCCGTCCGGCGCCGAATCGGCCACGAAGCGCGTGCCGATCGAGCCGCCCGCGCCGGCCTTGTTCTCGACCACCACGGTGGCGCCCAGTTCGGTGCCCAGTTGCGCGGCGAACACGCGGCCGATGATGTCGGCGGTGCCGCCGGGGGCGAACGGCACAATCAGGCGCACGGGCTTGTCGGGATAGTCGGCCTGCTGCGCCGAGGCTGCGCCGGCGATCAGCGAGGCGCCGCTCAGCAACGCCACGGCGATTGCGGTTTTGGTCAGTTTCATGGTGTCTCCAGGCGAAGGTTAGTCGAGGCCGTTGAGCCAGTCGACGACGAATTCGGCAATGCGGTCGCTGTTGCGGTCCAGCATGCAGAAATGGGAATTGCCGGCGATGCCGGCGGCAGGCAGGTCCAGCACGTCGGCGCGCTTGCCGGCCCGCCGCAGGGCGTCCCAGTAGGCGTCGGTCTGGGCGCGGTAGCGTTGCCAGGTGTCGCTGTGGTCGAAGTGGTCGCCCCAGACCAGCAGGTGCGGGGGCAGGGGGCCGTCAACGCGCTCGGGCGTGCCAGTCGGCTCCAGCGCCACCACCGCGCGGATCGGACCGGGGCATTCGCGCGCCAACTGGGTGGCGTAGCCGCCGCCCTGGCTGTGGCCGATGACGATGCAGGGGCCGGCCAGGTCGAGCAACTGGCGGTAGGCGTCCAGCGCCATGGCGTCGTGCGCCAGCCAGCGCGGCACGAACTGCTTGGCGAAGGTGTCGAAGGCATCCTCCGGGAACTGCTGCGCCGGGTAGGCGCGGCGCGGCCGGCCGGCGGGCGCGTAGCCTTCGGCCGGGCCGATGCGGAACAAGTGCCAGGCCTCTTCCTTGGAGCGGAAAATCGGCGCCGCGTCGTAGACCTGCGGATACATCGCCCACGAGGCGCGGCCGCGCTCGGGCGCGTCGGCCACGAACACGTCATAGCCCGATTGCAGCAGCCGCCACAGCCAGCCCTGGCGGCCGTCGGGGGTGCTCTCCCATTGCGCGCCGCTCATGCCGCCGCCGTGCCACAGCAGCACCGGATGCGGGTGTCGCGGTTCGGCCAGCCGGTATTCCTGCACGTAGATCTGGCCGGCGCAGTAGCTGCCGTTCATGTCGATGGCGCGCGCGGCGCCGTTGCCCACCACTTGCCTGCGCAGCACCGGCAGTCCGCTGGCCACGACCTCACGGCCGCCCAGGAAGTGGCTGCGCAGGGATTTCAGCAGGACGGGGGCGTCGGACATCGGCATCTCCAGGGGACGCCGTAATACTAGTTGTAACAGGCGTGGGGTTTGTGCAAAATGCGCAGGATCTGTGCCGATCCGGCACAACCACACAAGAAGAGGGGAGACGGATGGATATCAAGTGGCTGGAGGACTTCGTGGCGCTGTCGAAGGCGCGCAACCTGTTCCAGGCGGCCGAGGCGCGCAACGTCACGCATCCGGCCTTCGGGCGCCGCATCAAGGCGCTGGAGGACTGGGCCGGCGTGCCGCTGGTCGAGCGCGGCCACCAGGTGTCGACGCTGAACGCGGCCGGGCGCAGCATGCTGGCGGCCGCTATCGACGTGCTGGACATCCTGCGCGAGACGCGCCAGGGCCTGCAGAAGCCGGAACTGGAACGTACCCGCCGCATCGCCATCGCTTCCGGCAAGACGCTGGCGCATTCGGTGCTGCCGGGGCTGATGGCCAGGGTGCAGCAGGGCATGCAGCCGTTCCAGCTGAAGGTGGTCACCACCACGCTCAACTTTGGCATCGACATGCTGGCCGACGGCGAGGTCGATTTCCTGCTGTGCCACGCGCACGAGCCGCTGTACGCGCAGATCGACAACCCCAACTACCGCTTTCGCCGGGTCGGCGCCGACAAGCTGGTGGCGGTCAGCGCGCCGCTGGCGCCGGGCAGCCGCCATCCGCGCCATGCCGTGCCCAAGCTGGCCTCGGATCCGGCCGTGCCGTTCCTGGCCTACGCCGACAGCATGTCGCTGGGCCGCATCCTGCGCGACCGCCTGCGCGGCCTGTGCGTGCCGGCGCGGTTGCAGACCATGTATGAATCCGACCTGGCGGACGCGCTGCATGCCATGGCGCGGCAGGGCTTCGGCCTGGCGTGGCTGCCGCACACGCTGGTCGAATCCGACCTGCGCGCCGGCGCCCTGGTGCGGGCCGACAGCGCGCGCAACGACATCCACATGGAGATCCGGCTGTACCAGTCGGTGGACAATGCCAAGCCGCTGGCGCGCCAGGTGTGGAGCCGGATCGAGGCCTACGCGGCGCGCTAGGGCGAAGGGCGGCGCCAGCCGGCACCGTTTTTCCGGCGCCGCGCGGCAAACAGGGACAAAAGATGCCGGCGGCGCCCGGCAGGCATAGAATGGCGGATTATTCCGCTTCCCGACCACAGGATCCCGCGCCATGAACGCACGCATCCCCGACGACGCACTTCCTCCTACCCTCGATCCGAAGGCTCTGCAGGCTTTTGTGGACGACAAGTGGGACAACGAGATCATCCCCGCCCTGACCGACTACATCGCCATCCCGGCCAAGAGCCCGGCGTTCGACGCCGACTGGGAAAAGAACGCGTTCATCGAGCGCGTGGTGCGCGACGCGGCGCAGTGGGTCGAAGCGCAGAAGGTCTCGGGCCTGAAGCTGGAAGTGGTGCGCCTGCCCGGCCGCACGCCGGTGATCTTCTTCGACGCGCCCGCCACCCGCAGCGACAACGGCGACACCGTGCTGCTGTACGGCCACCTGGACAAGCAGCCGGAATTCTCGGGCTGGCGCGCCGGCCTCGGCCCCTGGACCCCCAAGTACGAAGACGGCAAGCTCTACGGCCGCGGCGGCGCCGACGATGGCTACGCGGTTTACGCCTCGCTCACCGCCATCATGGCGCTGGACAAGCAGGGTATCCCGCGCCCGCGCTGCGTCGGCATCGTCGAGACCTGTGAGGAATCCGGCAGCTACGACCTGCTGCCCTATGTCGACGCGCTGCGTGACCGCCTCGGCAACGTGGCCCTGGTGGTGTGCCTGGATTCGGGCGCCGGCAACTACGACCAGCTGTGGATGACCACCTCGCTGCGCGGCATGGTGTCGGGCACGTTGGAAGTGCAGGTGCTGGACGAAGGCGTGCACTCGGGCGACTCCAGCGGCGTGGTGCCGTCGTCGTTCCGCATCCTGCGCCATCTGCTGGACCGCCTCGAAGACAGCGCCACCGGCCGCCTGCTGCCGCAGAGCCTGCACTGCGAAATTCCCGCCGACCGCATCGAACAGGTGCACGCCACCGCCCGCATCCTGGGCGACGAAGTGTGGCGCCGCTTCCCCTGGAGCTGCGGCGCCGACGGCGGCTTCGTGCTGCCCATGACCACCGAGCCGGAACAGGCCCTGTTGAACCGCACCTGGCGCCCGACCCTGTCGGTGACCGGCGCCGAAGGCCTGCCGCCGCTGTCCAGCGCCGGCAACGTGCTGCGCCCGCGCACCGCCTTCAAGCTGTCGCTGCGCCTGCCGCCGCTGGTCGACGCCGTCGCCGCCTCGGAGGAAATCAAGGCCCTGCTGGAAGCCGACGCGCCCTACAACGCCAAGGTCCTCTTCAAGGCCAACGAAGGCGCCGCCACCGGCTGGAACGCGCCGGCCTCGGCGCCGTGGCTGACCCAGGCGCTGGATGCCGCCTCGCAGCAGTACTATGGCGCGCCCTGCGGTTACATCGGCCAGGGCGGCACCATTCCGCTCATGAGCATGCTGCAGAAGGGCTTCCCCAAGGCCCAGTTCATGGTGTGCGGCGTGCTGGGGCCCAAGTCCAACGCCCACGGCCCGAATGAATTCCTGCACGTGCCCTACGGCAAGAAGCTGACCGCCGCGGTCGCGCAGACCATGGCGGCGATGCCGGCGGCCTGATCGGCGTTGGCGCAGGAAAGAAAGCCCGGCCTGGCCGGGCTTTTTTCATGGCGTCGCGGCGGCGCCGCGCCCCGAGGGGCGGAAGACCACGTGGAGCGAAGCGTTGGAGGTCACGCGCAGGATCACGTTCGCGCGCGGGCGGCCTGAAAGACAGTGGGCAAGCCGCCGCAGCAACAGCCGCAGCGAGACAAGCACGAACGCGGCTTCCACGAACACGAGGGTGAGCAGCGTGCCGGGAGATTCATTTTGGGGAGCGAGCCGCACGACGCTGTGCAATCCGTCGTCGGCCAGCAACGCCTGCATGCGCGCCGTCAGGCTATTCATGGCATCGATGTTCTCGATGTAGAAGTCTTCGCGTCGCCGTAGCAGCGCCGCCAGCGCTTCGTCGGACAGGTGGTCGGCGAAATAGGTGAGCGCGATGGCCATCCGTTTCTCTCGTGGGGGGCGTGGCGCCACGCTAGCACAGCCCCGTCTCGCGGCGCCACAGGCGCCGGCGATGTCGGACGAAAGGTGGACGGTGAGCGCGACCGTCAAGGGCGCCCCGGCCGTCGCCGTCACAGCGTCCGCACCAGCGCCATCGCCCCGAACAGCGCCGCCAGCCCCAATCCGAGCGACAGGCCGGCGTACAGCAGCGCGGTGCCGATGCGACCCTGTTCCACATGCAGCGCGGTCTCCAGCGCGAAGGTCGAAAAGGTGGTGAAGCCGCCGACAATGCCGGTGGTCAGGAACAGCCGGGTCGGCTGCGACACCGAGAACTTCAGCGCCAGCAGTTCGGTGATCAGCCCCATGACGAAGCAGCCGATCACGTTGGTGGCCAGGGTGGCGTAGGGGAAGGCGATCCAGCCCAGGCGCAACGCGGCCAGGCTCATGCCGTAGCGGGCGGCCGAGCCGAGGCCGCCACCGATGAAAACCAGCAATAGATTCAAGATTTCTCTCCAGGTGAAACGATGGAGAGCAACAGCCTGGGGCTTGTCCACGGACCGCGCCGGTTGAAGGCGCGGGCGGCCTGCGACGAGGTCGCGGCCCGAAAAACAAGAAACCCGCCGCGGCGGGTTTTGTCCGGACGGCACCCGCTGCGGGCATGTTGCCCGGTCAGCAGGAGCCATCAGCCGAGGGATCGGCGGTTTTGGGAAGCTCCATTCCCATTGCGATCGATTGTATCCCAGGCGCGGCGGCAGGGCGTTGGCCCAGGGGGAACCCGGTCGCGGGGCCTTCCACCGGGTCGCCTATACTCGCGTTTTGCCAGGACGACCCGCCATGATTTCCACTTCCGACGCCTACGCCAACGTGGTTGCCGAAACCCGCCATTGGCTCACCCAGGCCGTGATCGGCCTGAATCTCTGTCCGTTCGCCAAGGCGGTCCAGGTCAAGGACCAGATCCGCTTTGCCGTCAGCGATGCGACCGATGCCGAAGGCGTGTTGACCGACCTGCAGGACGAGCTGGCGCTGCTGGCCGAGGCCGATCCGGAAAAGATCGACACCACGCTGCTGATCATCCCCGACGCGCTCGACGATTTCCTGGAGTTCAACGACTTCGAGGACCTGTCGGACCGCCTGCTCAAGCGCATGCGCCTGGTGGGCGAGCTGCAAGTGGCCACGTTCCACCCCCGGTTCCAGTTCGCCGACACCCAGCCGGACGATATCGAGAACTACACCAACCGCTCGCCGTATCCCATCCTGCACCTGCTGCGCGAGGACAGCATCGACCGCGCGGTCGAGTCGTTCCCGGACGCCGCCGAGATTTACGAGAAGAACATCGACACGATGCAGCGGCTGGGCCTGGAAGGCTGGAAGCGGCTGATGAGCAAGCCTTGAGGCGGGCTTTGCTCCCGTTCCAGGCGGGCCTTTCCCGCGCGGGGCCGCGCAGGCGCGCGGCGCTGGGTCGAACCCGGCACCGGGATATCCCTAGATAGCCCCCGCGCCATATTGCATACAAGATACCGTCATTGAGACCCCCCGCCGTTCGGCGGGCGGCCTGTGTTTCCTTCCCCTCTTGTTCATCGCATGGCTCGCGCGGCCGCCTGTCGCGCGGACGTCGTGCGCGCCTGTCTGGAGAGAGCCTTATGCCGTTCACCCGCCGCCACGCCCTGGGCACGCTTGCCGCGCTGCCGTTGCTGCCTCGCCTGGCGCTTGCCCAGGCCCAGGCCGATTTCCCAACCCGCCCCGTGCGCCTGCTGGTCGGCTTCGCGCCCGGCGGCCTGACCGACATCGCCGCGCGCGCGCTGGCCGAGCGCATGGCCGGCATCCTCAAGGGCAGCGTGGTGGTCGAGAACCGTCCGGGCGGGCAGACCATCATCGCCACCGCGGCGGTGGCGCGGGCCGAACCCGATGGCTACACCCTGGGTTTTGTCGGGACCAACGGCATGATCCTCAACCCATTGCTCTACAACGACCTGCCGTACCGGTCGTCCGATTTCAAGCAACTGGGCTCGATGGGCAAGTCGCCGATGCTGCTGATCGTGCATCCGGCGCTGGGCGTGAAGAACGTGCAGGAGTTCATCGCGCTGGCGAAGCAGAAGCCCGGCGACATCACCTGCGCCCATGCCGGGCGCGGCGTCATCAACCATCTGGCGCTGCTGCACTTCCAGTCCAAGACCGGCACGCAGTTCCAGGACGTGCCATACAAGGGCAGCGGCCCGGCGCTGCTGGACTTGATGGCCGGCACGGTGCAGAGCACCTTCGATTTCCCGACCTCGGCCCTGCCCAACATCCGCGCCGGCAAGCTGCAGGTGCTGGCGGTGACGGCGGACCAGCGCCTGTCCAGCCTGCCCGACGTGCCGACCATGAAGGAGGCCGGCGTCGACGGCTTCGAGCTGTACACCCGCATGATGATCTCGGGCCCCGCGGCGATGCCGGCCGCGGTCGCCGCGACGCTGGAGAAGGCGGTGCGCGAAGGCACCCGCGACCCCGGCCTGGTCAAGCAATTCGCCGAGCAGGGCGTGACCGTGGCTTTCACCTCGTCGGCCGATCTTGAGCGGGTGATCGCCGAGGAATCCGCCTTGTGGGCCGGCGTGATCCGCGCCAACAACGTGCCCAAGACCGACCTGAAAGGCTGAGCAAGCGTCATGACCGAACAGGCCCGTATCACCGTCACGCCCGAATCCGCGCTGATCGACGTGCCGCGCGAGATCCGCATCGACGGCTTTCCTGCCTACGGCTTCGTCACCGTCACCGCCCGCATGCGGATGAGCGGCGTGCCGTGGCGTTCGCAGGCGGTGTTCATGGCCGGCCACGACGGCAGCCTGGACCTGGCGCGAGACTGCCCGGTGTCCGGCAGCTATGCCGAGCCGTCCGCCATGGGACTGGTGTGGTCGATGACCTGCGAGGAGATGGACCGGGTGGTGTTCCCGCCCGATCGCACCGAGCCGCTGGCGATCGACCTGCACGCCACCGACGGCCAGCGTGAGGCCACCGCGCGGCTGGTGCAGACCTTCGTGGCCGAAGGCGTCACGCACCGCGCGGTGCGCGAGCAGGTCGGCGGCATGACGCTGTCGGGCGAGCTCTACACGCCCGCCGGCCCCGGCCCGCATCCGCTGGTGATCTACATGAACGGCTCGTCCGGCGGCGTCAACGCGCCACGGGCCGCGCTGTTCGCGGCCCGCGGCTACCAGTGCCTGGCGCTGGCCATCTTCAACTACGATGGCCGGCCCAAGTACCTGAACGACATGCCGCTGGAATACTTCGAGCATGCGCTGTGCTGGGCCCGCGCCGAACTCAAGCCGCGCGACGGCTTCGTGGCGCTGTCCGGCATCAGCCGCGGCGGCGAGACCGCATTGCTGGTGGCGTCGCACTATCCCGACCTGGTGAGCGCGGTGGTGGCCTACGTGCCGTCGCCGGTGACGCACGGCGTGGTCAGCGCGGGCGAGCCGGGCACGGGACGCAATGCGCAGGTATGGCGCAAGGGCGGCGAGCCCTTGCCGCACCTGTGGCAGGACAACCCCAGCGCCGATTGGGAGGCGGCCTACGCCTCGGATCCTCCGTACCGGCAGACCCATGCTTTCCTGAGCGCCAGCCGCGATGCCGCCGCGTTCGAACGCGCCCGCATCGCGGTGGAACGCTATCCGGGCCCGGTGCTGCTGGTGAGCGCGTCGGACGACGGCTTCTGGCCCAGTACCGCGTATTGCGAGATCGTCGTGCGCCAGCGCGAGGCGCACGGGCTGCCCACGTCGCATTACGTCTGCAAGGGGGGCGGGCATCATGTGCACTATCCCTGCCTGCCGGCCACGCTGATCAGCAAGCCGCACGCCATGTCGGGACTGTTGCTGGACGCGGGCGGCACGCCGCCGGCCAACGCGGCCGGCAATGAGGGGTCCTATCGCGCGGTGCTGGCCTTCCTGGCGCGCGCGACCGGGCAAGCGTCATAACGCGCACGGCCCCGACCGGCGAGGCCGGCGGGGCCGTGGGGCGCGGGCCGGCTCATGCACCGATCCGCGAGCGTTCCAGAAGATTACGCTTCGGCGGCTTCCTCGGCCGCGACCACCGGCTGCACCTGATCGATCAGGCTGGGCCAGGTGTTGATCGACAGCAGGTGGCAATAGACCAGCGGCAGCCAGCCATTGGCGCGCCAGCGCAGGAATTCCGCTTCCGGCAGCTTGTTGAACTTGGCTTCGTCGATCACCTTGAAACCGGACATGGCCAGACGCTGACCGTCGGCCAGGGTGATGTCGGCGCGGTTCTCGATCAGCAGGTCGGCGTCGGCCAGGGCGCGCGCGAACTCCAGCGTGTAGGCGTGCTGGTTCTGGTAGTCGCGGCAGAATTCCAGCGCGCTGCGGGCCAGCGCGGTCGGCTCGCCGGCCTCGTCGAAGAACGGGTTGTCGCGGCCCTCGACCACCGCGGTGGCCTTCTCGTCGACGCACAGCGTGAACTGGCTGCGGTCTTCGTTCTCCATGAAGATGAAGGGGTAGCGGCGCACGTAGGCCGGGATGTAGGTGCCGGGGCGCCATTGGCCCTGCGCGTCGACGAACAGGTTTTCCTGGCCGCGCACGCCCAGCACCGCGACCGGCGTGGGTTGCTCGCCATCGGTGAAGACGATGGGGAAGTGGCGGCACGCGGTCGGCAGCTCGGTGGCCACCAGCGGCACCGCGTTGGTCTTGGCGGCGTAGGCGAAGCCGGTGTTGCCGGCCAGCGACAGGTTGGCGTGCACGCCGGCGGCGAGCGGACGGGGTTGCTCGTAGAAGAGGGGAAGCGAGGTTTGCGTCGTCATGGTGTCTGGTCAGAGAGTACGGGATTGGATGTCGGTGTCGCGGCGCGCGTCGTCGGCGGCGCCTTCGACGGCGGGGCGTTGTGGGTTGCCGCCCGGGGTTTGCAGCACCGGGTGGTTGCCGGTCGGCACGGTCAAGACCGCATTGTCGCCGGAAGGCAGTTGCCAGGAAAAGGCCGAGGCCACCGTCAGCACCTGCGGATCAGCGAAGGCGCCCAGCACGTCGGGGCCGAAGCCCTTGGACGGCACGGTGCCCTGGAACAGCGGGTTGGCGGTGGGCGTGCTGGGGATCACCGAGCGCGGGGCCGTGACCGCCGCCAGGCGGTCGATCACGTCCGTCTGGCCCCAGGCGGCGCCGTTCATGTAGTACGGCGCGCCGGCCAGTGAGCTGCGGATCGTGGTCGCGGCCATGGAGCCGTTCTTGCCGCCGATCGCGCCCCACATGTCGGCCGAGCCGGCGTTCGGCACGGTCAGCCCGGCCACGTTCAGCTTGTGGCTCGGATCCGCGTCGTTCAGGCCGATGCGCAGCGCGCCCGAGCCCGAAGCCAGCGTCAGGGACGTCTGCGGTCCGCTCATGCCGACGGCGGTGATGTCGCCGTTGGTCTGGATGACCGCGTTGCCGCCCTGCAGCTTGGCCGGCGCGCCCAGGTTGATCGGGCCCTGCGTCACCAGCAATTGCGCCGGCAGCGTCAGCCCGGCGCCGCCGGTCTGGGTGAAGCCGGTGGCGGCCTTCACGGTGCTGCCCGCGCCAAAGGACGTGGTGCCGGTCGGGCTGGTATTGGCGATGCGGATCGAACCCGTGTCGGCGGTGACGTTCTTGCCAAATGACAGCGTGCCGCCCGAGATGTCGATGCCGTCCGGGCCGGAGGCGCGCACCGCGCCGTTGTAGCTGGCGGACTTGGCCTCCAACTGCTGCACACGGTAGGCGCTGACGTCGCCGTTGAACACGATGGTGTCGACGGCGCGCAGGGTCAGCGAACCCAGGCCGGTGGCATCGCCCGCGACCTGGATGTTCTTGCCGGCGTTGACGTTCAGGTTGTTGCCGTTGCCGCCATCCAGCTTGCTGCCCAGGATCACCGAGCCGGTGTCGCTGGTCAGGTCGCGGTCGCCCTTCAGCGTCACGGCGCCGTTGTAGACCTGGTCGCCGGTGGTGTGCGTCTTGCCGCCGCCCAGGGTGGTGGCGCCGGTGACGGCCACGCTGCGCAGCGGCGTGGTGGCGCCGACGTCGCCCTGGATATCGGCGTTGCCGACGATGACCAGGCCTTGCTGGCCCGGCTGGGTGCCGTCGACGCCGGCCTTGAGCTGCACGTTGGCGCCGGTCAGGGTGGTGTCCACGCCGCTCAGGATGACGTGCTGGCCGTATTGCTGCGTGCCGGTGGTGTCCACCGAGCCGCCGTTGATCAGCACGTCGCCATTGCCGCCGGTCTGCACCGAGGCGGCGCGCACCGGGCCGTCCAGCACGATGTCGCCGGCGGCGCTGACCTTCAGGTCGCCCAGGCGCGAGCCCTGGCCGACCGGGCCGGAGAAGGTCACTTCGCCTTGATTGGCGACGACCGTCAGGCCGTGGCCGCCATCGACCGCGCGGTCGAAGCCGATGTCGCCCTGGCGGCTGGTCACCGAGACGTTGCCGCCCACGGTCACATTGCCCTGGTACGACTGTTCGCCGTCGGTGACGATGCTGCCGGCGCCCAGCGTGGCGTTGCCCGTGACCGTCAGGCTGGCCAGCGGATCATTGGCGCCCAGCGGTCCCTTGAGCACGGCATTGCCGTCGATGGTCAGGTCGTGCTTGCCGTCGCCGCCGCCCAGCAGGCTGACGGTGCTGCCCTTGAGCACGGTGTCGGTGCTGAACACGGCGCGTTCGCCATAGGACTGCGTGCCGGTGGTGTCGATCAGGCCGCCGTTGATGGCCAAGGTGCCGCCCGCGTCGGTGTTGACCGACGCGGCGTACACGGCCTTCTCGAAGGTGGTGGTGCCGTTGCTGTTGACGGCCAGGGCGCCCAGGCGGCCCGTGGCGGCGTCGCCGACCTGTTCGGCAAAGCGCACGTCGCCGCTGCCGCTGCTGACCGTCAGGCCGCTGCCGTTGCCGCTGGTGACCGTATCGTTGAAGGTCACCTTGGCGTCGGCGGTGCTCAGTTGCGCATTGCCGGACAGTTCGACCTTGCCCAGGTAGGACTGTTCGCCCACCGTCTTGAGCGGGCCGCCGCCGAGCGTCGCGTCGCCGTCGACGGTCAGATAGGCCAGGCGGCCATTGGCGCCGGCGCCCACCGGGCCGTTGATCGTGGCCGGACCTTCGATGGTCAGGCCCTGGCCCTCGTCGGTCGAGTTCGCGCCGCCGGCCAGGGTGACGCTGGCGCCCTTGAGCGTGACGTTGCCGCCCAGCGTGACCAGCTCGCCGAATCGCATGACGCCAGTGGTGTCGACACGCTCTCCCGTGATGGTCACGGCGCCCGGGTCGTCGGTCTGCACCGATGCCGCGTAGACCGAACCATTGAAGGCGGTCGTGCCGGCCGTGTCGACCGTCAGGCTGCCCAGGCGTTGCGTGGCGCTGCCGACCGCGTCGAAGCTGACGTCGCCGCCGGCCGTGGACACGACGTGCAGGTCATGCGTGCCGTCCAGCGCGCCGTCGAAGGCCACGCCGCCGGTGGTGGTGCTCAGCGTGTGATCGCCGCTCAGCGTCACGGCGCCCTTGTAGCGCTGGTTGCCGGTGGTGGCGATGCTGCCCGCATTGAGCGTGGCGGCGCCGTCCAGCGTCAGGCTGGCCAGCTTGGTGGTGGCGCCGATGGCGCCGGTCAGCAGGGCCGTGCCGTCGATTTCCAGCGCATGGGCGCCGTCGGCGCCGTTGGCCAGGGTGACGGTGGTGCCGGTCAGCACCGCATCGTCGCCCAGCGTCACGTGGCCGACGTAGGTCTGCGTGCCGCTGGTGGTGACGCTGCCGCCGTTGATGGCCGTGTCGCCGGTGCCCGCCTGGTTGAGCGAGGCGATGTCGACCGCGCCGCCGTAGGTGGTGGTGCCGCTGCTGGTGACGGTCAGCGCGTTGGCGCCCGACACGGCGCCCGTGAAGGCGACCGCGCCGCTGCCGGTGGTCACGCTCACGGTGCTGGCCAGCGTGGTGGCGCCGTCGACGCCGAAGGCGTCGTTGGCGGTGGTGTACGCGCCGCGCAGCGTGGTGGCGCCGTTGTACTGCTGGGCGCCGGTGGTGGCGACCTGGCGCAGGTCGATGTTGTTGCCGGTGATGGTCAGGCTGGCCAGGTTGGAGGCATTGCCGCCCAGCGTGACGTCGCCGTCGTCGGCCACGATCACGGCCTGCTGCGCGCCGCCGTTCAGCGCGCCCGAGAGGGCGACGCCGCCGTTGGCGCCGTTGGCCGTCAGGGTGCGCTTGCCGCCGGCCAGCGTGGCGTTGCCGGTGATGCCGATGGCGCTGCCGGTCAGGTCGCCGTTGAGGGTGACGTTGCCGGTGTAGGCCTGGCTGCCGCTGGTGTTGGCGGCGGCCATGGCGATGGCCGCGCCGCTCACGGACAGGTCATGCACATCGGTGCTGGCAATGTCGTGGCTGACGGTGACGTTGCCGGCGCCGGAGGCCAGCGTGACATCGCCGTTGTTGCCGGCCGCCAGGCCGACCGCGCTGACCAGATTGCCGGTGGCGCCGATGCCGATGTTGCCGTCGGCCGTGGCGATGCGGCCCAGCGTCAACGCACCGCTGCCGTCCACGTAGATGTCGCCACTGCCCAGGACGTTGGCCTTGAGGTTGCGGGCTGTGGTGGTGACGTGGCTGGCCGAGGTGCCGATGCCGGTTTTGCTGGTCAGGTCCAGGCTGTTGGCCGTGAGGCTGTTGCCCAGGCCCAGCAGCGAGCCTTCGGCGGCGCTCAGGACCACGGTGCCGCTGGCGGCGCCGGCGTTGACGGTGTCGATCTCGACGTCGCCGTGCTGCGAGGTCAGCGTGATGCTGCGGTTGCTGCCGGCGGCGGTGGCCGAAGCCGTCAGCGAACCGCTGGCCGTGGCGTTGATATCGCCATTGGCGGTGCTCAGCGAAGCGTCGAGCGCGCCGGTGTTGGTCAGCGTCAGGTCGGCCGCCGTGGTGGTACCGGTCAGGCTGGCGGCGACGGTGCTGGCCTCGGTCACCAGGCTGGTGTCGCCGCCCGCGGCGCCGCTGCTGAAGCTGACCGTGGTGCCCTTGGCGGCGATGGTGCGCGGCGTGGCGCCGGTCGCCACCACGTCCTGCGTGCCCCGCAGCGTGAGGGTGCCGTTGGCCTGCACGCCGGCGCTGGCCAGCGTCAGCGTGCCGCCGGAGGACAGCAGCAGATTGTCGGCGCTGTTGGACATGCCGCCGCTGGCGTCCAGATCGCCGGCGGTGGTCAGGTAGACCGAGCTGTGGGCGCCGGCCTGCTGGATGTTGCCGCTGTTGGCCGAGAGCGCGCGCGTGCCGACGTTGTTGATCACGATGACGGCGCCGTCGGCTGCGGTCGACAGATTGCCCAGCGCGCCGAGGTTGGTGCGCAGCGCGATGCCGCCGGTGCCGTTGCCCGGATAGGCGGCCGAGCCGATGCTGCCGCCGGCGTTGGCGGTCAGGCTGTTGCCGGTGATCAGGTTGCCCGCCAGCGCGCCCTTGATCGAGCCTGCGGCCTGCAGCGTGACGTCGCCGGCCAGCTTGGCGTCGATCGTGTTGATCGACAGGTCACCGCTGGTGGTGGCGATCGAGATGCCGTTGTTGGCCGAACTGGTCTTGCTGACCGCGCTGGTGACCAGGGTCGGGCCGGCGGTGGTGATGCCGATGGCGCCGTCCTGGGTGATGACCGAGGCCAGCGTGGTGCCGGCCGTGCGGTTGTCGTCCAGGTAGAGCGAGCCGCTGCCGGTGACTTCCGCGATGATGTTGGCGGCGGTCGTCTGCAGGTTGTCGGGCGAGCCGGCCGCGCCGCCGATGCCCGAGCCGGCCTTGAGCGTGACGCTGTTGCCGATGATGCGGGTCGATTCCTCGCGGTCGTCGACGATGGTGCTGCCGGTCTTGCTGAAGTCGATGTTGACGCTGCCGGCGCCAGCGTCGATGTTGCCCGCGACCAACTGGCTGTTGGTGCCGTTGCCGACGATCTTGATGAGGCCGCTGCTGGCGACGGCGTTGGCGATCTGCAGATTGCCGGCGGCCGCGATGTCGATGGTGTTGCCCGACAGGTACGAGTAGACGGAGTTGTTGTCCGCCGCCAGGTACATGCCGCCATTGGTGGTGACTTCGACGCGCTGGCCGGTGGCGTTGATGCGGCCGCTGGCGGCGCCGACGGCGTTGGCGCCGTTCAGGGCAACGCCGTAGGCCTTGACGGTGGCGCCGGCGGCGTCGGCCAGGATCGAGCCGCTTTCGGCGTTGAGCGTGACCTGGCCGTGGTTGGCGCCGGCCTGCACGTTCTTGACCGTGATGTTGCCCGCGGTGGTCTTGACCGAGATGTCGTTGCCGGTGGCGTCGGTGCCGGAGGTGACGCTGGTCAGCGCCAGGCTGCCGTTGCCGGTGATGCGCGTCTCGCCATTGGCGACCGAGGTCGTCAGGCCGCCCAGCAGGTTGCCGCTGCTCTCCAGGTAGAGCGAGCCGTCGCCGGTGACGGTGGCCGACACCGGGCTGTTGGGCGCGGCGATCTTGATGGCCGCGTCGCGCGTGCCGATGCCGTTCTGCGCCGTCAGCGTGATGGCGCCGGCGCCCGCGCCCGAGAGCGTGCCGCCGCCGTACAGGATGCTGCCGGTCTGGGCGTTCAGGGTCAGGGCGTTGCCGGTGCCATAGCTGACCGTGCCGACCAGGATGTCGCCCGTGGTGGTGGTGACCGACAGGTCGCCGCCCGCGCGCAGGTTGCCCAGGTTGATCGAGCCGTTCTGCTTGAGCCAGATGCCGCCCGAGGCGGTGGCGGCGATGTTCTTGACCTGCGTGCTCAGCGCCAGGCCGGCCGAGCCGATGGTGTTGGGCGTGTCGCCCGTGCCGGTGGACAGCGTCAGGTCGCCCGCCACGATCTTGGACGAGCCGTTCATGCCCTGGATGGAGCCGCCCGTGTAGTAGTACGGGTTGGTCGACAGCGTTACCGAGCCGTTCTGCGTGACGTCGATGTCGTGCAGGTTGATCGCGCCCACGGCCTGGTAGGTGAAGTTCAGGCCGGTGGTGTCGCGCACCACGGTCAGCGCGGTGGCGTTGTTGGAGTCGCCGCCGCTGAACGTCAGGTTCTTGGCGTCGATGGTCAACATGCCCGCGCTGCCCAGGTTCGAGCCCTGCGCGTTGTTGCGGATGATGGTCAGGTCGGACAGGTCGGCCAGGTTGTCGACGTAGATGCTGCCCGGCGTGGCCATGGTCAGCTTCTCGGTGTTCAGGTGCAGGCGGGCCGAGTTCGACGCGCCGATCGAGGTGCCCGTGCCGTAGTTGGCCGTCAGGTTGACGCTCTTGCCGGTGACCAGGTTGCTGTTGTTGGCGCCGACGATGCTGCCGCGCGCGGTCGACAGGGTGACCGCGCCGTCTGTGGACGTGATGGTGCCCACGGTCAGGTTGCGGCCGTTGTTGGCGGTGTCGGCGCTCAGGGTGATATCACCGGCGCCGGAGGCCGAGGCCACCTGCAGGCCATAGGCTTCCGTCAGCGCGATGCTGCCATCGGCGCGGTCGGTCTTGGTGGCGCTGAGGTTGACCGTGGTGGTGCCGTTGGCCAGCGCGGTGGTGCGAATGGCGCTCTTGTTGCCGATCGAGCCATTGGCCGTCAGGTTGACGGTGGTGGCGTTGTTGATCGTGCCGCTCAGGATCGAGCCGCCGGTGTTGTTGACGGTGAAGGCGTTGCCGTTGGTGTTGACCGTGCCCAGCTCGATGTCGCCGGTGGTGTTGCTGACCGAGCTGGCGCCCGTCGAGACCAGGCTCGGCAGGCTGGTGTTGCCTTCCACCGTGATGTACGCGCCGCCGCCATTGGCGCGGCCGTTCAGCGTGCTGACGCGGGTGTCGATGGCGTTGCCGGCGCCGGCCGCGCCGATGGCGTTGTTGGCCGTCAGGGTCAGGGCCGCCGCGTCGATCTTGGTGGTGCTGTCGCCGTCGCCCAGCAGCGAGCCGCCGCGCGAGGTCAGCGTGACGTTGTCGTTGCCGACATTGATCTTGCCGACCGTGATGGTGCGGTCGCTGGTGACGCTGAGGTTCAGGCCGCCCTGGTCGATCACTTGGCTCAGCACCAGGCCGGCGCTGCTGCCGCTGCCGCCGTCGGTGGCCTGGAATCCGATGTTGCCGCCGTCGCGGGTGGGCGAATTGATGCCGTAGCTGCGCGCGGCATTGCCGGTGGAGTACAGCGTCAGCGAATCGATGTGCGTGTCGGAATCGACGTAGACGTCGCCGGCGTTCTGGATGCTGACGATCGGCGCCGACAGGTTGATTTCGCGGCCGACCGCGCCGATGGCGCCCGAGCCCTGGGTGGTGATGTTGACCTGCGCGGCGGTGATGCGCTGGCTGTCGTCGGCGCTGCCCAGGATGCTGTTGTTGCTGGACAGGCGCACCGTGCCGGTCGGCTGCGTGTCGATGATGCCGATGTCCTGGCCGACGTTGCTCGACAGCATCAGGTTCAGGCCGGTGTTGTCGCGCACCTGGTTGACCTGCAGGCGGCTGCCGTTGTGGGCCACGTCGAACAGCAGTTCGTTCGACTGGATCTGGTAGGTCGCGGGCGCGCTGCCGGTGGCGTACAGCGACAGGCTGGCCAGGTCGCGGTCATTGTCCACGTAGACGTCGCTGCCGGCGGTGAGGTAGAGCTCGCTGGTGGTGGTGTGGATCGAGCCCGAGTCGTCGCCGGAAGCGACGCCGATCTGGCCGCTGGTACGCAGCGTGACCACGTCGCCAGTGATGTGCGAAGTCGGCGACAGGTTCAGGATATTGGCCCCCGAGCCATAGGCGTCCAGGCTCACGGTGTTGGCCGGGCCGACGTCGACGTTGCCGACGTACAGCGTGCGGTCACCGCCGAACGAGAAGTTCAGGCCGGTCAGGTCGCTGACCTCGGTCATGGCATAGGCGCCGGCGTCCGTGACATTGAACGTCAGGCCCTTGGCCGCGACCTGCAGCACGTTGTCCACTGCGCTGTTGGCGTGGTTGGCGGTGATGTTCAGCGAGAACAGGTCGCTGGCGTTGTTGACGTACAGGTTGCCGCCCGATTGCGTAGTCAGCTGGCGCGTGTCGGTCTGCACCGCGTTGCCGGCGCCACCGATGGACTGCGCGGCGGTCAGTGTCAGCGCCGGGGTGACGAAGCGGCCGGCGCCCTGCGTGATCGAACCGTTGGTCACGTTGACCTGGGCCGAGCTGGTGGCGCTGTTGTCCAGCAGCGTCAGGCTCTTGTTGTTCGACACCCACAGGCTGCCGCGGATGTTCGAGGACAGTGAGTCGACACTGACGAACAGCGGCTGGTTGGTGGCGTAGGTGCCCGTCACCGAGCTGGCGTTGAGCGTCAGCGCGCCAGTGGTGATATTCGGCGCGCTGGCGCCGTTGCCGTAGATGGTGCCGTTGCTGGCCAGAGTGACCGAGCCGCCGGCGGCGGTGGTGACCTTGTTGACGGTCAGCGCGCGGTCCGACGAGATCGACAGTGCCAGGTTGTCGGTATTGATGATGTTGCTGAGTGTCAGGCCCGAGACGTCGGTCGAATCATTCAGCGAGAACTCCGTCATGCCGGTGGCGCTGATGGCGTAGGTGTTGACGACCGCGCCGTTGGAACTGCTGTGATTGGCCGTCAACGACAGCGAATCGAGCTGCTTGTTGTTAGCCACGTTCACATTGCCAGCGGAGGCGATCGACAGGTTGGACGTGCTGGTCTCGGCAAAAACGCTGCCGTTGGTGCCCAGGGCGCTCAGGCTGACGCTGTTGCCGGTGATCAGGCCCGAGCCGCCGATGCTGGGGGCCAGGTCGCTGTTGACGTAGCGCGTGGTCAGCGACACCGAGCCGCTGCCGGCGTTGATGGTGTTCGAGGTGATCGCGGTGTCGGTGTTGATGGTCAGCGCCGCGCCCTGCATGTTGGCGCCGATCGTCATGTTGGTGCCGCTACCCAGCGACAGCGACTGCCCGCCCATGCCGGCGAAGGCATAGCTGTTGGTGTCGTAGTTGACGCTGCTGCCGGCGTCGCGGCGCGACAGGTACAGGTTCAGGCTGCTGAGCGCCTGGCCGCCGTTGTTCAGGTTGATGTCGCCGTTGTTGGTGACCGCCAGGTTGCTGGTGGTCACGCGCAGCGCCCGGGCGCCGGCGCCGATGGCGCCGGTATTGGCGTCGCGGGCGGTATAGCTG
>NZ_JCBANN010000064.1:0-29743 GCF_059761975.1 Achromobacter sp. 46006 | reverse complement strand
GCCACAGGGTGGGGGGGCGCCATGACGCGCCGCGCCATCGGGCAACGCGGGCAGGCCATGGTCGAGGCGTTGCTCTTGCTGCCGGTATTGGCCCTGGTCTGGTTGGGAATCGCCTGGCTGGGCAAGGCGCAGTACACCGCCCTGACTCTGATCCAGGCTAGCCGCCAGGCCGCGATGTCGACTGCCATGGGGCGGCCCCTCGATCCGACGGACCGCACTCGCGTCGAGGTGACCGCCGCTGCCGGCGCCGACGGTTGGCGGGACGAATGGTCAGGTGAGGATGCGCGCCGGGTATGGGCGACCTCGCAGGCGGTGGTGAACGGCTCGGCCGCCTGGGGCGGCATCCTCCTTGCGCGTCGTGTCGGTGTCGCCGCCGGGGCAGGCAACGCTCGCAACGAACAGGACGCGCAACGTCGTATCGGCTTGTCCGCGAGGTTTTGGGGGCAGGTGGCAGCGGATTCGATATCTCAGGTGCAGGCACTCGCACCAGCGATCCAGGCCGTGGACAGGCCGTGGCGCCGTCCACCGCCGTCCGAGGACTGGCTGTCGGCCTGGGCCGATGTACTGCCTGCCGAACGCGGCATGGGCGACGGGAGGGCATTTCCATGAAAGCGCTGGGAGGGAAGTGGCTTGGCTTCATGCCTCGTGCCGGACGCTGGGGGCGGGGCGCTGCCCCGGTCGCGAGGTGCGTCATCGGCGGGTTGATCGTGGTGGCTTGCATGGCGCCTATTGCGATGGGCGTGGCGGCAGCCGCGGCGCCAACGGCTTTGGTGTCTCTGGCGGCGGCGACACCTGCGGCATTGCGGTTCCCGGCGGGTTCGCGGGTCGAACCCCTGGCCGATCGATTCTGGTGGCGCGGGCTGCCGCTGCAGGCCGTGGTGTTCGATGCGCCCGTCGACGTGCCGGCATTGATACGGACCCTGTCGCGCCAGCAGCCCGCTTTCCGTGATCTCTTGATCCTGCCCGGGCTGGCAATCCTCTCCGGGCGGGTCGGTGACGAGATCTGGGTGGCGCTGCTGGCCAGTCCCTCGACTGGCCGCAGCGTGGGCAGCGTGTCATCGTTGCAGGCATGGGAGCCGCTTCCGCAGGCGCGCCTGCCGGTCTGGGTGCCCCCCGCCGCGCGCCTGGTGCTCGATATCGCGATGGAGGACAGTGGCACCAGGGTTTGCGAGCGTGTCTGGCAACATCCGTTGGCCCCGGCACAGTTGGGGCCGATAGTGCGCCAGCGTTTGTTGCGTCAGGGCTGGCATGACGACGGCGAACCTGCAAAGGTTGGCGCCTGGCAGTCGTGGCGGCGTCACGACGAGCATTTGCAATGGATGATGACGCCCCTGGGCGCGGGCAGCGGCCTGTGGGTCCGGCGGTGGGCGCCATGATGCGTTCCGGTTTGCAGGGTTTGCGCAAATTGGCCGTCCCTCTGCTGGCGCTGGCCGCTGGCCTCGTCGCGGCCTGGGCGGTTCGTGAGCATGTGCGGCAGCGTGTCGAGCATCTGGAAGCCGCAGCGCGCACCCCACAGGTCAGTCGCCTGGTGGCGGCGCGGGATCTGCCGGCTGGCACGGTGCTGGAGGCATCGCACTTGGCGGTGCGCGATGTGCCGGCGCCCTGGGTCCCTGCAAGCAGCGTCGATCCGCAGGCAATCGACAGTGTCCTGGGCGCCCGGCTGGGCGGCGACCTGGCTGGGGGCGAACTGCTGCTCAAGACCTGCCTGGGCACGGCCGATCCCGCGCCTGCGCCTTCGCTGGCCGCGCGGCTCGAAGCGGGACAGCGGGCTTTCGTGGTCGAGGGGGCCGACCTCGGCGGGCTGGCAGGCCTGCTGCGGGCGGGTGATGCCATCGACATCTACGTGTCGCTGCCGGACCGGGACCGCGAGGGCACCTTTCCCGTGCTGCAGGGCATGCGGGTCTTGGCTATCCGGGAGGGGCGGGCCGGCTCCGTCCAGGTCACGTTGGCGGCAGGTCCGGAAGAGGTCATGCGCTACCTGTCAGCCCGACAGGCGGGAACCCTGACCGCCCTGCTGAGAAATCGGGACGACTCAACCACGATCAACGCGGCGCCAGACGCCAGCCTCTCGGCACGGAACGGGCGGGAGCAGGCAGCACGGCGTGGCGCGGGCGTGGAGATCCTGTACGGCGATCGTCCCGACGAACCCGCCGACACCTACGCCACCCTCCCGGTGGCCTCTGAATCGGAGCATCCATGAATATCGGATTCGGCGCAGTGCTTGCCGCGCTTTGCCTGGGCCTTGCAGCGTTTCCAGCGTGGCCGGCTGGCGAGTCTTTCGACATGCAGGTTGGCGAGAGCCGCGTGCTGACGCAACCGGGCGTCACGCGCGTGGCCATTGGCAACAGCCAAGTGTTGGGCGCAGTGGCCACCGATGACCACCAAGTCGTGGTGTCCGCGCGGGCCGAGGGCCAGTCCTCGATGCATGTCTGGTCGCAAGCCGGTATCAAACGCTACGACGTCAGGGTGGCGGCGGCCGGCGCCCCGCGCCTGCGCGCCGAGGTCGAGTCACTGCTGACGCGCATTCCCGGTGCGCGCAGCGCCATGGTGGGCGGGCGCATCGTCATCGAGGGAGATGACCTGTCCGACGACGACCGTGCCCGTGTGGCCGCGCTGGCGCAGCGCTATCCCGATGTGGTGGACTTCACCGGGCAGGTGGGGTGGGACAACATGGTCTTGCTTGATGTGCAGGTGGTGGAGATTCCCAGCTCGCGCCTGCGCGAGTTCGGTGTGCGCTGGGACGGCGTGACGCAAGGCGGGCTGAACGCCGCGCTGGCATGGGATGCCGGGGCGCGTGGCAGGATCGCACGGCCAGGCGACCAGGTGGTCGAGACGACCGCGCCAGTGTCGTCCGCGGCCGGCTATTTTGGTGTGAACGCCCTGTTGTCCGCCCGCATTGCCGCGCTGGCCCAGCGCGGCGAGGCCGTCATGCTGGCGCAGCCGCAACTGCTGGCGCGCAGCGGCGCCAGCGCAACCTTCCTGGCGGGGGGCGAGGTGCCTTATGTATCAACCGATACGCGCGGCAATCCCACAACCTTGTTCAAACCCTACGGGGTGTCGCTGCGGATCACGCCTCGCATCGATCGCAATGGCGTCATCCGCTCGCTGATCGAAGTGGAGGCCAGCTCTGTCGACATGGCCCTGACCGCAGCCGGCGGCCCGGCGCTGCGCACCCGGCGCGCCTCGACGGAATTCAATGTGCGCTCCGGCGACACGCTGGTCATCGGGGGCTTCCTGTCGCGGGAGCGTTCCGATGACATCAGCGGCCTGCCCGGGCTGAAGGACATTCCGATTCTCGGTGCGTTGTTTTCGTCGCGTCGCTATCAGTTGCGTGAAACCGAATTGGCGATCTTCGTCACGCCCCGGATCGTGTCGCGCAACGAGCCGGCCATGGCGGAGCAGGCGCGTCGCGGGCGCGCGCTGGTTGACGCCGCGTTTGCGCGTCCGCCACGGCTGGCAACGTCCCCCGTCGTGACGGCAGGGTGGAGCGTTCGCGGCGGAGTGGGATCGCAGTGGGCGCCCCTTGTCCGGGATACCTCTTTCCCCAACCAGGAGTAATACCATGCTGGAAATCGAAATGACCTTCGAGGAGGCCGCGCGGCGCAAGGTCAGCGTGGCGGCGCCGGTCCTGATCGGCCGCGGCGCGCATTGCGACCTGCGCATCGCCAACTGGCGAGTGGGCCGCCAGCATGCGCGGTTGCTGCGCGAGGCGTCCACCATCGTGCTCGAGGATCTCGGCGCCCTGGGAGGCACATTCGTCAATGGCCTGCGCGTGACACGCCATGCGCCGGTGCTGCCCGGAGACGAAATCCTGGTGGGGCCGTGCCGCCTGCGGGTGCGCGCGATGGGTCCGGACCATCAGGGTGTCGTTGCCGCCGGCCCGTCCAAGTCCGAGGCGCTCGAGTCGCAGGCGGATGCGCCGGCACTATCGTTGTCGAGCCTGGACCTGCGCCGTCGCCTGCATGCCGCGTTGCTGGCGGCGCTCGATCTGCGCCGCCGGGATGTGGCTGGCATGAGCGACGCCGCTTTACGGGCGGAAGCCACCCGCCTGCTGACGCGGATCCTGGCCGACGACGCGGCTTTGCCGCCGGGTACGGATCGCGCCTCGCTATGCCGCGAAGTCCTGGATGAAGCCGTGGGGCTGGGGCCGCTCGAACCGTTGCTGGCGGCTCCCGATATCACCGAGGTCATGGTCAACCGGCACGACGAGATCTATATCGAGCGCAACGGGCGTCTTTTGCGTCACCCCGCCGCGTTCGCCAGCGAGCAGTCCGTGCGCCGCGTCATCGAGCGCATCGTGACGCCGTTGGGGCGCCGCATCGATGAGAGTTCGCCGATGGTGGATGCGCGGTTGACCGACGGTTCGCGCGTGCATGCCGTCATCCCTCCTGTCGCGCTCAGGGGGGCGTGCCTGACGATTCGCAGGTTCCCCATGCGCCGTCCCGCCATGGCCGATCTGGTTGCGGCGGGCGCGATCAGTGCGCCAATGGCGCAGTTCCTGGTGCGCTGCGTCCGGTCGCGCAAGAACGTGGTGGTTTCAGGAGGAACGGGCGCGGGCAAGACTACGCTGTTGAATGTGTTGTCCAGTGAGATCCCCGAGGGCGAGCGTGTGGTCACGATCGAGGACGCGGCGGAATTGCGGCTCGACCACGCGCATCTGGTGGCCCTGGAGGCGCGGCCTTCCAACCAGGAGGGCCGCGGCCGCATCGATATCCGCGAGTTGGTGCGCAATGCCTTGCGCATGCGGCCGGACCGGATCGTGGTTGGTGAATGCCGCGGGGCAGAAGCCTTTGACATGCTGACCGCCATGAACACCGGCCATGAAGGCTCGCTGACCACGCTCCACGCCAACTCGCCGCGCGATGCACTGGCGCGGCTGGAGTCGATGGTGCTGATGGCGGGGCTGGACTTGCCATTGATCGTCGTGCGTGAGCATATCGCGGCCAGCGTCGATATCGTCGTGCAGCAGGCGCGATTGTCCGACGGACGGCGGGTGGTGGCGTCGGTGGCCGAGGTCACTGGCGTGGAGAGCGGCCGTATCCAGATGCAGGAGCTTTTCCGGCATGAACGCGCGGGAGGCTTCACCGGTTGCGGCATCCTGCCCACCTTCGCGCAGGCATGGCAGGAAGCCGGAGTGGGCCTGGACGTGGCCTGGTTCGACGCGGACGCTGATGTGCCTGGCGTGGCTTATGGAGCAACGCGGCCATGACCGGGCTGGCGGCCGCCGGCGCGATGGTCTGCGTCATGCTTCTGTCATGGTGGTCGCAGCGGTGGCTGGGGCCAGGGCTGCGACGCCACCGCGACCGCTACACGCGGGAGGCACGCGGCCGGCTTGATGCATTGTTCCTGTTTGTCGACCCGGGCCGGCTGTGGGCAGGCGCGGTGGCGCTGGCGATCCTGGCGGCAGCAACAGCCTTCATGATCACCGCCAACGGTGCCATAGCCTTGCTGGCGGGGGTGGCGGGGTGGCGCGCGCCACGCCTGCTGGTGGCTGCGCTATGGCGTCGCCGCGTGCGACGCTTCGAGCAACAGTTGCCCATGGCTTTGCTGATGCTGGCGTCGGCGCTGCGCGCAGGCGTTGCCTTGACGCCTGCCCTGCGCCAGGTGGTCGACCAAGGGGGCGGGCCATTGGCGCAGGAATTCGGCCTGATGCTGCGCGAGCAACGGCTCGGCGTGCCTTGGGACGAGGCCCTGGAGCACCTGAACACGCGCATGCCGGCGGAATCGACCCTGCTGGTCGTGGCGGCCATGCGCATCGCGGCGCGCACCGGCGGCAATCTGGCAGAAGCGCTCGACAGCATCGGCCATACCTTGCTGGCCCGGTTGCACCTGCAAGACCGGGTACGGGCATTGACCTCGCAGGGCCGTCTGCAAGCCTGGATCATGGGGGCATTGCCGCTGTTGTTGCTGGCCGTGCTGGACTGGCTCGAACCTGATGCCATGGCGCCGCTGTGGCAGACGCCAGAAGGGGGGGCTGTGCTGGGGGTGGTGGTCGGGCTTGAAATCCTGGGCGTCTGGCTGATTCGGCGCATCGTCCGGGTCGACGCCTGATTGATGGAGCGCAATGCATGTGGTTGTATCTGGCGATGATGGGCGCGGCCTGCGGGGCCGGCGGGATGGTGTGGCGGCTGTTGCGCGTCCAGCCACGCGCAGCGCAGGAGACGGACGGCATGCCGTGGTGGTGGCGGTTGGCCATGCCGTGGCTGCTGCCACTGGCACATTGCGGAACGCCGCTATGGCGCCGCCTGGGCCAGGCGCGACTGGCCGGCCTGATCGCGCGCGCGGGCCTGCCGGCGGCGATTCGCGCCGAACATTTCCTGGCATTGGGCCTGCTGGCCGCACTGGCCGGCGCAGGTTTGGCGGGCGTGGGGGCGCTGGCCTGCGTGGCCTGGGGCGACGCCCTGGATGGCCCTGCCGGCGCAGCAGGTCCTGCGAGCTGGCTGTCATGGGCCGTGGCGGGTGGGGGGCTGGCCGGCATGTTGCCACTGTTGTGGCTGCGGTCACGCGGCGTTGCGCGCCGCCGGCGAATCGAGCGTGGCCTGCCCTTCGTGCTGGACATGATGATCCTGTGCGTCGAGGCTGGGCTCAGCGTTCCGGCCGCCTTGTCGGTGGCGGCTTCGAACGGACCCGACGGACCGTTGCGCGAGATTCTGGCGGTCGCGCAGGCGCAGATGCGGGCGGGTGTTAGCAGGGCCGTGGCCCTGAACGCCATGGCGGCGCGTTGTGGGAGTGCGCTGGTCGGCGACTGGGTCGCCGCGCTGGCTCAGGCGGACGCCCTGGGTATCAGCCTGGCACCGGTATTGCGGGCGCAGGCGGTGCAGTGCCGCCGCGACCGCCAGCAGCGGGCCGAGCAATTGGCGCTGCAGGCGCCGGTCAAGCTGCTGCTGCCCCTGGTGGGCTGCATTTTCCCCTGCACCTTCATCGTGCTGGCGTTTCCCATCGCCATCCAGTTGCTGGGGTGGGCGCCGTGAGCCCCCGCCTGCCCTTGCCGCGCGCGCGGCTCAGGGTGTTGCGGGTCAGGGGCTGGATGGGGCGGATGCGGGGGCTGCTGGGCCGGCGCCCCCCTGGCGGGCGATCGGGGATCCTGCTGGCGCCATGCCGGGCTGTGCACACGTTCGGCATGCGGTATGCGATTGACGTGGCATTCGTGTCGCGGCAAGGACGCGTGCTGAAGCTGTACAGGGCGTTGCCACCCCGCCGGATCGCGCTATGCCTGGGCGCCGTGGCCGTTGTCGAGGTTCGGGCTGGTGTTGTTGATGCCGAACACGGAGGTATAGGAAGGATAGAAGCTGCAATAGAACACGCCCGCCGCCGCGATCGTGAACGGGATCTGCAATGTGCTGGCGAACTGCGGAGACAGGCCGAGGGCGACGAGCAGTCCTGAGCACAGGTCCAGGAACAGGGCGATCAGGACCCAGGTGGCGGCATAGACCAGGAAAGCCCATTTGTTGCGCCAGCAGGCGATGCCGGAAAAGAACAGTGCCTGGGTCAGGCGCAGTCCGTGCCAGGCCACCAGCACCGGCGCGTACCAGAACAAGGCCGCGATCACGACATAGATAATCGTGAAAATGATGAGCGGTGCGCGGATTGCCATGAGGATGGGCTCCATGCTGTTCTCGATGGAGGCAATGCGCATGCCTTCGGCGAACGCCGCCGAGAAAGGCAGGAATGTCGCCAGCCCCGCCGCCAGGCTGACCGCGGCGTAGAGCAATCCCATCAGGAACAGCTTGCGGAACACGCCGGGCTGCTTCAGAGGCTTGGCCCACATCGATGGCAGCATGACGCGGTCGGCCTCGACATGTTTACACGCGGCCAGACTCATCAGCGTGACCGCTGGCATCAGCGCGATGAACAGGATCGGCCCCACGATCTGCGCGGCGAAGGCGAAGATGACCAGAAGGCTGTTGACCAGCGCCCAGGTAAACATGGCCAAGGGTTGCTTGCGGAACAGACGGAAGCCGTCTCGGACCCATTGCCAGCCGGATGACGCGGGTAGGAATGCTGCTTGCATGGCTCTCTTGGGGGGATCTCTCAAAAAGGGACGCGCTACCCCCAATTATGGGGGGCATGATGATTACGGCAATACCGGCAGGTCCGGTCGGTGGCGCGCCTGCAACACTCTTTCGAAATGCCGGGGATCGTGCGGCTTGAGCGTCTGGGCCGGACGCGGCAGGAAAAAGTCGTACAAGCGCGACAGCCAGAAGCGCAGGGCGGCGGCGCGCAGCATCAACGGCCAGGCCTGGCGTTCAGCGTCGGTGAAGGGCCGCACCCGGGCGTAGGCGCCCAGCCAGGACTCGACCAGCTCGGGGATGAATTTGCCGGTATCGCGCTCGATGCACCAGTCATTGACGCTGACGGCCACGTCGAACAGCCAGGTGTCGCAGCCGGCGAAATAGAAGTCGATGATGCCGCCCATGAGCGGATCCTCGAAGGTTCCCGCGAACAGCACGTTGTCGCGGAACAGGTCGCAATGGGCCGGGCCGGCGGGCAGGGACTGCCACGCCGGGCTGGTGGCCGCGGCTTGTTGGGCGGCCAGTTCCGATTGCAACAACTGCGCCTGGCCCGGTTCCAGGAAGGGCAGGACCTTGGGCGCGGTTTCGACCCACCAGGACAGGCCGCGCAGGTTGGGCTGCCGGATCGGGAAGTCCCGCGCCGCCACGTGGGCGCGGGCCAGCGTGGCGCCGGCCAGGGCGCAATGGGCTGCGCCCGGGGCGGGCTCGTAGCCGCCGGGCAGGCGCGAGACGATGGCGCAGGGCTTGCCGTGCAGGGTGGTCAGGCGGGTGCCATCGCGCAGGGTCTGCGGTTGCGGCACCGGGATGCCGCGGCTGGCCAGGTGGTACATCAGCTCGATATAGAACGGCAACTGGGCCTGGGTGAGCACCTCGAACAGCGTCAGCACGTATTCGCCGCGGCTGGTGTACAGGAAATAATTGGTGTTTTCGATGCCCGCCGTGATCCCCCGCAGCGAGACGAACTCGCCCAGGTCGAAATGCGCCAGCAGGGCGCGCGCGTCGTCGTCGGATACGGGAGTGAAAACGGCCATTGATATCAAGGGAAAGAGGGGGTTAACGAACGCGGGCGAACGCGAATACCGGACGCGTGGACAGGCGTATACGCGGCGGCGGCGCAATTTTAGACCACATGGCCGGCAGGGGCAGGCCTGCCGTTGGCCGGACCCGCCGGGCAGAATCCCGCCAAGCACCGTAAAATACCGCATCCCCTTGTTTTGCTGAGTGATTCTTGGACTCCCCCGACTGGCGGCTGTGTGTCGCCCCGATGATCGACGTGACCGACCGGCATTGCCGCTATTTCCACCGGCTGCTGGCGCCGCGCGCGCGTCTTTACACCGAAATGATCACGACCGGCGCGCTGCTGTATGGCAACGTGGCGCGCCATCTCGACTTCGACGTAGCCGAGCATCCGGTGGCGCTGCAACTGGGCGGCAGCGAGCCGGACGCGCTGGCGCAGTCGGCCAGGCTGGGGCGGCAGTGGGGCTATGACGAAATCAACCTGAACTGCGGTTGCCCGTCGGAGCGGGTACAGAAGGGCGCGTTCGGCGCCTGCCTGATGGCCGAGCCCGACCTGGTTGCCGATTGCATCAAGGCGATGCAGGACGCGGTCGACATTCCTGTGACGGTCAAGCATCGCCTGGGGCTGGACTATGACGAGTCCTACGCCTTCGTGCGCGATTTCGTCGGCAAGATCCAGGACACCGGCTGCCGGGTGTTCATCGCCCATGCGCGCAACGCGGTGCTCAAGGGCCTGTCGCCCAAGGACAATCGCGAGATTCCGCCGCTGCGCTACGACGTGGTGAGCCAGCTCAAGCGGGATTTCCCCGACTGCGTGTTCGTGCTGAACGGCGGGCTGGCCGATGCGGCGCAGTCGGTGCGCGCGGCTGCCGACTTCGACGGCGTCATGCTGGGCCGCGCGGCCTGGCACACGCCGCGGGTGCTGTCGGAGGTGTCCCTGCAATTGTGGCCTTCGGTGCGCTTGCCCAGCGATGCCCAGGTGGTCGACGCGATGATGGAATACGCCACGCGCCAGGTGGCGCAGGGCGTGCCGCTACGAGTGATGACGCGGCCGATGCTGGGCCTGGTGAACGGCCAGTCTGGCGCGCGGCGCTGGCGCCGCATGTTGTCGGATCCGGCGCTGTTGGCCGCGAACGATCCCGCCCTGATCTACGATGCCTGGCGCAGCCAGCACCAGGCGCCGCGCGAACGCGATGCCGCGTTGACGGCCACGCCGGCGAACGCCTGAACGTCCAAGCGCAGCGGCAGCGCCTGAATGCAACAACGCCCAGGTGGCCGCAAGGCCGCCCGGGCGTTTTCGATGCAGGCCCGTTGCCGGTCGGCGGACCGCGCCGCCGCCGAGCAACCGCCCCAAGGCTCAGGACGGGGTCGACTCGGCGCTTTCGGCGGGCCAGTCGCGGATGTAGGCCTTGAGCATGTTGTTTTCGAACTGCTGGGCCGCCACGATGGCCTGCGCCATGTCGTAGAACGAGATCACGCCCATCAGCGTCGGGCCGTCCATGACCGGGATGTAGCGCGCGTGCTTTTCGAGCATCAGGCGTTGCACTTCGTCGGCGCTGGTGTTGGGCGAGACGCTGACCGGCGCGTCGTCCATGATGGAACGGATGGTGGTCTCTCCGGCGCCGCCCTGCGCGTGCATGTGGCGGATGATCTCGCGGAACGTCAGCATGCCGACCAGCGTGCCGAATTCCATGATGACGAGCGAGCCGATATCCTGCTCGCTCATGGTTTGCACGGCCTGGGACACGGGCATGTCCGGCGACGCGGTGTAAAGCGTGTCTCCCTTGACGCGCAGAATTTCGCTGACCTTCAACATCGGTTTCTCCTGGGCGGTGGTGCCCTGATTGCTATTTCTTGTTCGCTTCCAGTTGCAATACCGGGGCGACGCCATTTCCGGTATTTTGCGCTTCTCCGCAGAGTTCTTCCAGCGCGGGCGCGTTTTCCTGGGAAATCACTGCCGCCGCGACCCGCAGGATTTCGCGGTCGCCGTGCACCCGCGGCTGGCCGCGGTCCAGCAGGAAGCGGTCGACCACGGGTGCCAGCGAGGTTTCGCGGGCATCGCAAGTCAGTACCCACAGGTCGTCCGGGGTCCGGGTGACCAGATTCATGTCGCACAGGGTTTCGAGCACGTCGTTCAGTTCATCCTGGTGCAGTTTCAGCGTCGAGGCCAGCAGGTTGGCCGGCAGGCCGGGCGGGGTGCGGGATTGCGCGCGGCGCAGCGTGCGCAATACATCGAGCGCGTCTACGAAGGGGGCGCCGGCATAGCGGTTGACTTCCCAGCGGCCCAGGCGGATCAGCGGCGCGCTGGCCGCCAGGGTCGCGCCCAGCAGCACGGCCAGCCAGGACAGGTAGATCCACAACAGGAAGATTGGCAGCGTGGCGAACGCGCCGTAGATCACGGTATAGGTGGGGAAGCGCGTCAGGTAGTAGGCAAAGGCCGATTTCATGACTTCCAGCGCAATCGCAGTGACGCAGCCGCCGATGAGGGCGTCGCGCCACAGCACCGGGCGGTTCGGCACCACCATGAACAGGGCGGCAAAGCCCAGGGCGGTCAGCACCAGCGGGATGAACGAAATGGCGACGCTGACGATTTCCGGCACGTCGCGCACCATGCCGAGCGATTCGCGCGCCACGAACGAGGTGGCCCAGAGGCTGGCGCCGGCCACCACCGGCCCCAGCGTGATGACAGCCCAGTAGACCAGGGCGCGCTGCGGCAGCGGCCGCTGCCGCGTAACGTGCCAGATGTCGTTGAAGGCGGTGTCGATGGTCATGATGAGCAGCAGCGACGTCACCAGCAGGAAGGCGCCGCCGATCGCGGTCAGGCGCGAGGCCTGGCGGGCGAACTGGTTCAGGTATTCCATGATGTTGTCCGAGACGGACGGCGGCATCAGGCTGTTGGCGAGAAAGTCCTCGAGCGCGATCCGGAACTCCTGGAAGACCGGGAAGGCGGTGAACAGCGACAGCACCACGGCCAGCATCGGCACGATCGCCAGCACCGTGGTGAAGGTGAGGCTGGAGGCGACCTGCAGCAGCTTTTCCTCGTCGGCGCGCTGCGCGGTGAAGACGAAGGCCCGCCCGACCCGCGCCGGCCACGATGCGCGTGGGGGCGGGGACTGGGGGGCCGCCGGCGCGGCGGCGGCGGGCTCGGCGGGGCGGTTCATCAGGCGATAATAGCAGCATGAACCCTGAACTCAACCCCCGCTTGCGTCTGGTGGCCTCGGTGTCGTTGTTCGCCTTGATCGTGTTGTGCGTCACCTGGGAAACGGTGGTGGCGCCATTGCGTCCGGGCGGCTCCTGGATGCTGCTCAAGGCCTTGCCGCTGGCGCTGCCCTTGCGCGGTATCGTGCGTGGCAATCTCTATACGTATCAGTGGGCGTCGATGTTGTCGCTGCTCTACCTCATGGAGGGCGTGGTGCGCGCGATGTCCGATCCGGCGCCGTTGTCGGTGCTGATGGCGTGGGGCGAGATCCTGCTGTCGACGCTGTTCTTTGTCAGCGCCATTTTCTACGTGCGGCCGGCCAAGCGCGCCGCCAGGAGCCAACGCGCATGAGCGCCCATTCCCTGTCCGAACTGCATGCCGTCAACTCGTTCGCGGCGCTGCCGGCCGCGTTCTACACGCGGCTCGAGCCGCAAGCGCTGAACAACCCGCGCTTGCTGCACGCCAACACCGAGGCCGCCGCGTTGATCGGGCTGGACCCGGCCGTGCTGCATACGCCGGAATTCCTGCGCGTCTTTTCCGGCGCCGAGCCGCTGCCGGGCGGCGATACCCTGGCCGCGGTGTACAGCGGCCACCAGTTCGGCGTCTGGGCCGGACAACTGGGCGATGGGCGCGCGCATCTGCTGGGCGAGATCCAGGGGCCGGAGGGAGCCTGGGAGTTGCAGCTTAAGGGAGCTGGCAAGACACCGTATTCGCGCATGGGCGACGGCCGCGCGGTGCTGCGGTCCTCGGTGCGCGAATACCTGGCCAGCGAGGCCATGCACGGCCTGGGCATCCCGACCACCCGCGCGCTGGCGCTGGTGGCTTCGGACGACCCGGTGTGGCGCGAAACCGTGGAAACCGCCGCCATCGTGACGCGCATGTCACCCAGCTTCGTGCGCTTCGGCTCGTTCGAACACTGGTCGTCGCGGCGTCAGCCCGAGCTGCTCAAGGCGCTGGCGGACTATGTCATCGACCGCTATTACCCGGAATGCCGGGCCGCGCCAGCGGGCGAGCCGCGGGACGAGACCGCGCCCTACATGCGCCTGCTGCGCGAAGTCACGCGGCGCACCGCCTTGCTGATGGCGGACTGGCAGGCCGTGGGGTTCTGCCACGGCGTCATGAATACGGACAACATGTCCATTATGGGGCTCACCCTCGATTACGGGCCCTACGGCTTCATGGACGGTTTCCGCCTCGCCCATGTCTGCAACCATTCCGATTCCGAGGGCCGCTATTCCTGGAACCGCCAGCCGTCCGTGGCGCTGTGGAACCTGTACCGCCTGGGTGGCAGCCTGCATACGCTGGTGCAGGACGTGGACGCGTTGCGGGCGGTGCTGGACGAGTTCGAGGGCGTCTTCACACAGGCTTTCCACGAGCGCATGGGCGCCAAGCTGGGGCTGGCGGCGTGGCGGCCGGCGGACGAACCGCTGCTTGACGATCTGCTCAAGCTGATGGATGCCAACCAGGCGGATTTCACGCTGACCTGGCGTCGGCTGGCAGATGCCGTGCTCGGCGAGCGCGCGCCGTTCCAGGATCTGTTCATCGACCGCGCCGCCGCGTCGGACTGGCTCGACCGCCTGCTGGCGCGCCACGCCGAGGACGGGCGCGCGGCGGACGAGGTGGCGGCGGCCATGAACCGCGTCAACCCCCTCTATGTGCTGCGCAATCATCTGGCGGAAGAGGCGATCCGTGCCGCCAAGGCCGGCGATGCCACTGAAATAGGCACGTTGATGACACTGCTGCGCGATCCGTTCACGGCTCGCGCCGGATGCGAAAAGTATGCCGGCCTGCCGCCGGACTGGGCCAACGGCATCGAGGTCAGTTGTTCGTCTTGATGTTCGTTTTGTGTGTTTGTTGACGACAAAGCGGCATTTTGCGCGCGGAAGGCGCAGAAAATCGGCGCAATGAGACGAAAAATCGCGGTTTTTTTCGCTGCAATCATTCGTTTCCATTGTAAAAGTCGTAAGATTGTCGCCTGCGGGACACTCAGGTGGCAGGCCTGTCACCGGGGCATTTGTCGACAATTTTCAATATAAAAGCACTCTGAATATGCCTGGCGCAGATGGTTTGCTGTGTATCGGCCTGCTTGAGGATGACGCGGACTTCCGGGAGGAGTTGGCGTTGGGCCTGGGCGGGTACGGTTTCCGTGTGGCGTTTGCCTGTGACAATGCCGCGGCGTTTTACCGCCGCTTGCAGGAACAACCTTGCGACATTGTCATTCTCGACGCCCATCTTCCGGGGGAGGACGGTTTTTCGGTGGCGACGCGGCTGCGCGCGCTCAGTCCGGTGGGCATTGTCATGCTGACCGGGCGCAGCGCGCTCGAGGACAGGGTGCGCGGCCTGGAAGGCGGCGCCGATGTCTACATGACCAAGCCGGTTGATCTGCTGGAACTCAGTTCGGTCATTCGCAGCCTGGCCAGGCGCATGCGCCTGGCGAAGTCGCCGCGGCCGGTGGATGCCGAGACGCGCGCGGCGGCCGACACGTCGTGGTCGCTGCAGGACGGGGGCTGGATCCTGGTCGCTCCCGATGGCGCATCGCTGCACCTGAGCGCCCAGGAACGCACGTTCCTCATGGCGCTGATGGATGCGGCCGGTTCGGCGGTCAGTCGGCAGGCGCTGGCCGAATTGTTCCTGCCGGAAAGCCCGGGCGGCTTTGAATTGCGCCGCATCGACGTGCTGGTCAGCCGGCTGCGCGCCAAGGCGCAGAGCGCGGGCCTGAAGCTGCCGGTGTTGTCCGTGCGCGGCCAGGGTTACGTGTTCGCCGCCTAGCGCTTCGCCGCCCGGCGCGTGGGCGCTCAGGCTTGGGCGGTGCCTGCCGTTCGGTCAGGCGGCGCCGGTTCGGGCGGCCGGGCCGGCAGGGTGATGACGAAGCGGGTGCCCACGCCCACCTCGCTTTGCATGGCCAGCGAGCCGCCCTGGTTCTGGCAGATGCGTCGCGCCAGATACAGCCCGATGCCCATGCCCTGCGTTTCACGGTGCGCCGCGCGCCGGAAGCGCGGCTCGAAGATGCGGGCCTGTTCGTCCTGGCCGATGCCGGGGCCGCGATCCGTGACCGCCACCCACGCCATCGGCTCGCCGTTTTCGTCGGCCAGGCCGGTTTCGATCTGGATGGGTTCGCTGGCCGGGGAATACTTGACCGCGTTGTGGATCAGGTTGCGCAGCACCACGCCGGTCAGGGCGCGGTCGCAATAGACCGGCAGCCGTTCGCTGCCGTTTCGCAGGCGCAAGGCGTGCGCGGTGTCAGGTTGCATGGCGGCCACCGCTTCGCTGGCCAATTCAGCCATGTCGGCCTGCTCGCCGCGCGGCGTCCAGGCCTGTTCCCCCAGGCGATCCTGGTTCAGCAGTTGCTCCATCAACTCGGTCATCCGGGTGACCGAGCGGTGGATGCGCGCCAGGCGGCTGTCGACGGTTTCGCCGCTGCCCGACAGGATCATGTCGAGCGATTGGGCCGCCGCGCTGATCGTGGCCAGCGGCGCACGCAACTCATGTGAGATCAGCGCGTTCATCTGGCGCTGGGTGTCGAGCGCGCTCGCCATTTCCACCAGACGCAATTCGCCTTCGACCCGTTGGTCGGTGTCGGTCTGGGCCGGGCGCGCGACGGCCTTGCACGTGGGGGGGGCCAGCCCCGCCAAGAGCAGGGCGGCCTGCACCAGCAGCAGCCGTGCCAAAGGGGCCGCCGAGGTGCCGGCATCCGGCATTGCCCAGGCGTCATGGCCCAGGATCCAGGTCGATGCCAGGTAGGCCGCGCCCAGCGCCAGGATGGCGCCGCGCTGCGGCAAGGGGCGGGCTGCGGCGGCCAGTAACCACGCCGCCAGGATCACGCTGGCGGTGGCCGCGGCGCCGGCGACCAGGGCCGGCAGCAATCCACCGTCGCCGTCATAGACAAAGATCAGCGCCAGCGCCGCCACGCCGGTGAGCGCGATGCAGCTCCATCGGCACGCCGTTGCCAGGCGCGCGGCGGCGGGCAGACCGGCAATCAGCGGGACGGACAAGGCCAGCAGGGCGGCAAAGGAACCGGCTTGCAGTGCGCCGGCGGGAAACAGCGCCGGTTGGGCGCGCAGCACGCCTTCCACCAGCGCGAACGCCATGCCGGCTCCGTAGATCGCGGCACGGGTGCGGATCCAGGCGATGGCGCAGGCCGCCGCGCAAGCCAGCGCGACGCCGGCGATCAGGCCGATCTGCAGATCGGGGAGGTGAGGAAACAATCCTTCCGTCAACTAGGAATCCATCGTTGGTCAAGCGCGGGGGCGGGTGCGCGGGCGAAGTTTACGACAGTGCCGCGAATCGCGTGAACGCCGATTTTTTCCAGGATGGCGCGGGTGGCGTCGTCAGGCACGTCTTCAACGTACACCGCCATGCCGAGGGCGGTGGCGGTGGCCATGACGGTGGCGGCCAGATGCTGGCTGCCCGGGCTGTGCAGCATGCCAGTGATGAAGCTGCCGCACAGCTTTACGTACGACAAGGGGTAGGCGTGCAGGTGTTCCATCGCGCCGAATTGCTGCGACAGGCGCGACAGGCCGATACGGCCGCCCGCGCCGGTGACGATCTGGCATAGCTGATGCATGCCAGCATCGTGTTCGATCAGGGTGGCCGCGTCCACCTCGATGAGCAGCCGAGGAATCAGGGCCGGGCGGTCGGCCAGCATACGTGCCAGCCGCGCCAGGAAGGCGCCCTGCGCCAGCGAAGCCTGCGATACATGTACCGCCAGGGCTTCGGGGCGGGTGAACAGCCAATCCAGGCCCAGGCGGATGGCCTGGATGTCGCATTCGGCCGAGAGTCCCAGGCGCACCGCGGGCGGCATGAAGATCGCAGCCGGCACCGGGTCGGCGCCGCTGGTGTCGTGCAGCGTCAGGCTGGCTTCGTAATGCAGCAAGGGGCCGGCCACGCTGGCCAGCGGCTGTGTCGACAATGAGAAACGATGTTGCTCCAGCGCCGTGGACAGCGCATCGTGCCAACTGTATTCGCCGATGCGGGTGCTGTCGGCCGCCTGGCTTGCCGGGGCGATCAGGTCGTCATCGGCGCTTTCCGCGCACATCAGGGCGTGGTCCAGCCGCGCCAGCGTGTCGCTCATGTTGTCGCCCGGCGCGTAGGCGGCCATTGCCAGTGCCCAGCGGCACCAGTCGCGTTTATCCATCGGTATCCGCAGCGACCGCAATTCTCGCCGCACTCGCTCGGCCAGCATGCCGGCCTGCGGGGCGGAGGTGCGCGGCATCAGCAGCGCGAAATCCGAACCGCCCATGCGCGCCAGGGTCATGCCGGGGTCGCCGCAGCCTTCAACCAGCTTGCGCAGCCGATCGGACGACGATCGCAGCCACTGGTCGGTAAAGGCGCGCGACAGATGCCGGTTGATCTGTGCCAGATCGCGCTGGCGGAACATCAGGATGTGGCCGCCGGCATCGGCCTCCGGGCTGGCCAGGGCCTGGCGGAAAAGGTCGATGAAGTACTTGCGGTTCGGCAGGCGGGTGATGGCATCGCGCTGGATTTCGCTTTGCAGCGATTCGATGCGGGCGTTCTGTGCCTGCACCGTCGCGGCAACCTGGCGCTGGGCGTCGACCAGCGCCTGATCGACGCCCTCCAGCTCGCAGGCGCGGTCGGGCGAGCCCACGCCGCCCGGTTCCAGCGCGCGTACCCGTCCGCTGAGGTCTTTGGAGGCTCGTGCCTCGATCCAGCGCAGCAGGTTGCCGGCGAACAGCATCCAGAAGACGCCAGCAGCCAGTGCCAGGCCGATGACGCGCACGCCTCCTTGCCACAGCGTATCGCGCGCCAGCCGGGCATCGGCCTGGACGGTAACGGTACCTAGCCGTTGACCATCCGGTCCCAGATACGGCAGGGTCGCGGGCGGTGCTTCCAGGGTCAACCAGGCGGGACGCCAGTCATGTGTGGCGTCGACCTGGCCGGCAGCCGGGTGACGTCGTTCGATTTTGGTGTCCCCATTTTCTCCCGCGATGCGGACCAGCGCATACGAGCCAGCGCCGATCAGGTCGTCGGCCAGTTTGCTCGGGTCGCGCGCGCTGTCCGGGTTATGTGACAAGGCCCAGGCCAGCGCGCTGGCACCAGCCAGGCCCTGCTGGGCCAACTGGGTATTCAGGTAGCGATGGGCGGCCAGCATCCCCAGGGCTTGGGCGCCGAGCAGGAAGAAGGCAATCAGGAGAGCGGTGCAGAGGATCAGCCGGCGGAGTGTGGACATATGGGTCGAAGGTTCCCTTCTTGGCCCGCACCGGTGCCGGTGCCGCGCATTGCCGGCCTGCCAGTGAAAGGGGGGATCATTCAGGCAGCGCTCGTGCCCGAACGGGAAAAACGCTGGATAAGAAACGTGACACGCGTTACTAATACCTCAGTGTCGCTGCGCGCGTTGTAATTCCTTATGTCACAAAACATACAGAATATTACGAAATCATCAGCGATATCAGACAACCTGTGCAATTATTTCGTTCGTGATAATTGCCCGGATGATAACTATTGAGACACGCCGTATTAATTTTCCGGTACCGGCTGTCGTAGTAAGGGCACGGCATGGCGCACGGACCGGCCAGAAACTGCCATCCAAGGACCGTCATGACCCCTCGCGAGCAACTAAATCAGGGTAGGAATGGAAAGAAAGGGAGCGCGTTGCTCCTGAAGTGTGGCGTTTTTTTGCGAAAATAATGCATAATTTAAAAAATGTTACAGCCCTTGGGTTTCTTTCCGGACCACAACGCCAAGGGTTTCTAGATAGGGGGCTCCGTGCGTGAGAGTTACCTGCTCGCACTGTGCCTGATGCTCGCGGGCGCACTTGCAGCGATTTGCTTGTTTTTCGTCCGCCGCGAACGCGTGCTGCGCGGCCGGCTGACGCGTGACGAATTGACCGGCGTCCTGAGCCAGCGGGAGCTGCACAGTCGTGCCCGCGCGTGGCTGAACCAGGCCGAGCGGCTGTCGGGCCGGGCCGCGTTCAGGCCCGCTCCGGCGATCCAGGATGAACGGGAGTCCCTGGGCATTGCGCGTGTCCGGCCGGGCACGCGCGGCATCGGTGCGTTCTTCCTGGTCAGCTTCGACCAGTACGCCGAGATCAGCGCGATGCTGCGTGCCGGCGAAGACCAGGCCTTGCTGATTATGGTGGCCGACCGGCTCAGCCTTGTCACCCGCGCGCTCGGCGGCATGGTGGCCCGTACCGGCACCGATGCCTTCACGGTGTGCGTTCCGGATGTGGACGAGGAGGGCGCGGCCCAGGTGTCGGCCAAGCTGCTCGAAGACCTGTCGGTGCCCTATGAGCTGGGGGGGCGGCCCCTGATCGCCGTGTTCCGGGTGGGGGCGGCGTTGTATCCGGATCATGGCCGCAGCGTGGAAGAGCTGCAGCGTTGCGTGCAGGTCGCCATGGTGCCCTTGAAGGAGCGTGGCGGCCCTGGCTGGAGCATGTTCGACTTTCGAATGCTGGCGCGCCAGCGCGACCAGCAGGGGCTGGAGAACGATCTGCGCCTGGCGCTGACCACGGCGTCGATGGACCAGTTCGAACTGTATTACCAGCCGGTGTGCGACAGCGCCTCGGGCGTGGTGCAGGGCTGCGAGGCGCTGCTGCGCTGGCATCACCCAGAGCTGGGCAGCGTATCGCCAGCCGTGACCATCGAGCTGGCCGAGCGCAGCGGCCTGATCGTGCCGCTGGGAGCGTGGATCCTGGAGCGGGCCTGCTCGCAGGCCGCGCTGTGGCCGCCGGCCTGGCGGGTGCACGTGAACCTGTCGGTCAAGCAGATGAACGAGGACGGCCTGGTGCAACTGGTGTCCGACGTGCTGACCACGACCAAGCTGGCGCCGCGCAAGCTGGTGCTGGAGATCACCGAATCGATCTTCATCCTGCATTACGAGCGCCATGTGAAGATCCTGAACACGCTGCGGGCCAAGGGCATCGGCGTGGCGCTGGATGACTTCGGTTGCGGCTATTCCAGCCTGAACCACCTGCGGCACCTGCCCATCGATTGGGTCAAGATCGACCGCAGCTTCATTTCCGCGCTCGAATCCGACGCCGGCAGCCGCGAGGTGGTGTCGGCGCTTTTCGGACTGTGTCAGGCGATGCACCTGCCGGTGGTGGCCGAGGGCGTCGAGACCGAAGGGCAACGTGAAATCCTCAAGTCGCTGGGCTGCCGCGTGATGCAGGGGTTCTTGCTGGGACGGCCGGCGCCGGCGGCGGAAATTCAGGCTTTGGCGTCGGCGGTGTCATAATCGGGGTTGCTTGCAAACCCACCTGTTGACTTCCTATGCCCGGCAATACCCTCGGTACTCTGTTCACCGTCACGAATTTTGGCGAATCCCACGGGCCGGCCATCGGTTGCGTCATTGACGGCTGCCCGCCCGGCATGCCGCTGGAAGCGGCCGACATCCAGCGCGAACTGGACCGACGCCGGCCCGGCACCTCGCGCCACGTCACCCAGCGCCAGGAAGCCGACCAGGTCGAAATCCTGTCCGGCGTGTACGAGGGACTGACCACCGGTACTCCCATCGGCCTGTTGATCCGCAACACCGATGCGCGTAGCAAGGATTACTCCAACATCACCGACACCTTCCGGCCGGGCCATGCCGACTATGCCTACTGGCGCAAGTTCGGCCTGCGCGATCCGCGCGGCGGCGGCCGTTCGTCGGCCCGCCTGACCGCACCCACGGTGGCCGCGGGCGCGGTGGCCAAGAAGTGGCTGGCCGAGCAATACGGGGTGAAAGTGCGTGGCTACATGAGCCAACTGGGTCCGATCGCGATTCCCTTCGTCTCGTGGGACGAGGTTTCCAACAATCCGTTCTATGCGCCCAACGCCGAGATCGTGCCCGAGCTCGAGGCCTATATGGACCAGTTGCGCCGGGATGGCGATTCGATCGGCGCGCGCATCGAGGTCGTGGCCGAAAACCTGCCGGCCGGCTGGGGCGAGCCGATCTACGACCGGCTGGACGCGGATATCGCCCACGTCATGATGGGCCTGAACGCGGTCAAGGGGGTGTCGATTGGCGCCGGGTTCGATTGCGTCGCGCAGCGCGGCTCCGAGCATGGCGACGAAATCACGCCCGACGGCTTCCTGACCAATCACGCCGGCGGCGTGCTGGGCGGCATCTCGACCGGCCAGCCGGTGACGGTGTCGCTGGCCATCAAGCCCACCTCCAGCATCCGGGTCGAGCGCCGTTCGGTCAACCGTGACAACGAGCCGGTCATGGTACAGACGCTGGGGCGGCATGATCCCTGTGTCGGTATCCGCGCCACACCGATTGCCGAGGCCATGCTGGCCCTGGTGCTGATCGACCACGCCTTGCGCCATCGCGGCCAGTGTGGCGAACCGGGCTGAGGCCGCAGGATTCCGTCGTTCCTGACCGTTGGAGGAGGCTGGCATGAGCCGCAACCACTATCCCTTGCGCCGCCTGGCGGCAGCGCTGTCCCTGGCTGCCCTGGCGGGCTGCACCGGGATGAACACCACCCAGTCGGGCGCCATCGGCGTCAACCGTACCCAGTACATGTCCAGCATGGTGCCGTCGCAGGCGCTGGAGCAGGAAGCGAACCAGCAGTACGCCGACATCCTCAAACAGGCGAAGGCCAAGAATCTGCTGGATCGCGATGCGAAACAGGTGGCGCGGGTGCGGGCCATCTCGCAGCGGCTGATTGCGCAGGCCGGCGTGTTCCGGCCCGATGCGTCCGCCTGGAAATGGGAAGTGCATGTGCTGACCAGCGATGAGGTCAACGCCTGGTGCATGCCGGGCGGCAAGATCGCCGTCTACACGGGGCTGATCAACAAGATCAAGCCCACCGATGACGAGCTGGCGGCGGTGCTGGGGCACGAGATTTCCCACGCCCTGCGCGAACATGCGCGCGAACGCGTGTCGCAGCAGATGGCCACCAATCTGGGCCTGCAGGTGCTTTCCATCGCCACCGGTTCGAGCGCGGCGTCGGACCTGGGGGGCAAGCTCAGCGACGTGATGTTCACGCTGCCCAACAGCCGCACCCATGAAACAGAGGCCGATCGCATGGGCGTCGAACTGGCCGCGCGGGCCGGTTTCGACCCGCGCGCGGCGGTCACGCTGTGGCAGAAGATGGGCGCGGCCGACAGCGGCAACGCGCCGCCCGAGATCCTGTCGACGCACCCCTCCGCCGCGTCGCGCATCGCCGATCTGCAAGGAGCCGCGCAACAGGTGTTGCCGCTGTACGAGCAAGCCAGGAGCCGCGCGGCGCGCTAGCTGTGCTCAGCAACCGGGCACGGGCCGCCAGCGCGGCAGCCTTCAAGCGGCGTGCGGCGCCGCTGTCATGACCGCCGGCCTCAGGCCGGCGTTTTCACGCCCGGGCCGCGCATGATGCTGATGCCCAGGTTGGCCAGGATGTGGCGGGTTTCGCTGTCGGGCACGTCTTCCGCGTAGACTGCGATCCCGAGCTTGCGGGCGGTTTCAAGTACCGAGGCGGTCAACTGTTGGCTGCCGGGGCTTTGCGACATGCCGCCGACGAAGCCGCCGCCCAGTTTCACGTATGACAACGGCAGCGTGTGCAATTGCGCCACCGCGCCGAACTGTTGCGCCAGGCGGCGCACGCCAATGTGGGTCCCGAATTCTGACGCCACGCGGGCTAGCGTGGCGATCTGCTCGTGGCATTCGACCAGGCCGTGGGCGTCGATTTCCAGGAACAGGCGCCGCGCCAGGGCCTTGCGCTCGGTCAGGAGCAGCGCCAACTGGCGGACGTATTTCTGGCCGCGCAGCGAGGGCAGAGCGACCCTCAGGGCCAGTTCGCCGTCGTGCGCCGATAGCCAGTCCAGGCCCAGGCTGACCGCCTGCAGGTCGCAGTCCGTCACCAGGTCGAGCCGCACGGCGGGCGGAATGAACAGGGTGGCGGGGATTGGCGCCTGGTCTTCGGCGGTACGCAGCATCAGCATCGCTTCGGTGCGGATGGGATTGCCGGCGGCATCGCGCAGCGGTTCGGTGGCGAGTTCGAAGCGGTGTTGTTCCAGCGCGGACAGAATGGCATCCTTCCAGGCCCGTTCGCCGGATTCAGAGGGCGATTGAGCGTCGGCGGCACCCGCGATCACGACCTGGTCGTTGCCGGCGCTTTCGGCTCGCATCAGTCCGAAGTCCAACCGTGACAACACCGGACCTGCCTGGTCGCCGCGGCTGTAGTCGGCCATGGCCTGGGCCCAGCGGCACAGATGGCCCTCGCCGACCGGAATGCGCGAGGCGTGCAGGTCGGCGCGCAGTTGTTCGGCGATCATCATCGCCTGCGGCGCGGCGCAGCCCGGCAGCAGCAGGGCGAAGTCCGAACCGTTCAGGCGCGCCAGCAGCGGATTGGCCACGTGCAGCGACTTGAGCGAGGCTTGGATGCGTTCGCAGGCGGCGCGCAGCCACTGGTCGATGAACTCGCGCGGCATGTGGCGGTTCAGGTCGGCCAGGTCGCGCTGGCGGAACACCAGCACGTGGCCGCCGTCGACACCGGCGCGGGCCTGCGCGTGGCCTGTGCCGCCTTCAAGCGCACGGCGGAATTCGTTGACGAAGTACTTGCGATTGGGCAGGCGGGTGACAGGATCCTGGTTCAACTCCAGTTCCAGGGATTCGATCTTGGCATTCTGTTCCTCGGCGCTGGCGTGGACGCGTTCGCGGGTCTGGTTGAGCGCCTGGACCACGTCGGACAACTCGGGCACGCGCGCCTCCATCTGCTGCGGCGGCGTGTCCTGGCCGATGCTGCGGACGTGGTCGCTGACCTCGCGCAGCAGCCGGTTCTTGATCCAGCCGACCAGTGCGAAGGCGAACAGCGCCCAGACCAGGCCCGCGCCCAGCACCAACGCGATCATGCGCAGGCTGCTGCGCCACAGGGCTTCCCAGGCATAGGCGTCGTTGGCCACCAGCGTCACCTCGCCGATCTGGCGCCAGCCGTCGCTGACGGCATGCGAGGCAGAGCGAGCGTCCAGCGGCGCCAGGGCGCGGAACCAGCCCGGCACCGAGGCGGCGGTGGCGGTAGACTGGCGTTCGATCAGCACCTTGCCCTCCGGATCGGCCAGGCGCACCAGCGAGAAGTGGCCGCCGTCGTACAGCGCCGACACCAGCAGCTCCTGTACCACCGGGTCGTTGTTGGCTGGCTGCGACAGGGACAGCGCCAGCGATACGGCGGCGTCGGTGGCCTGCACCTGCAATTGGCCCGACAGGTATTCGCGGGCGGCGTTGACGCTGAGCGCCAGGGTGCCCAGCAGGATGACGCCGATCGCGAGGGTGACGCTGAGCAGGAGCTGTCGAAGTATGGACATAGTCTTGTGGTTCCGGACGTCAGGGGCGTATGCCTTCCCGTTCCATGCGTTGGAGGAGATCGCGCCAGCGGCTGAGGCGGTCAACCGGTGCGGCGGGTTTGCCGTCGACGTAGACGCCGTCGGCGTTGAAGCTGAAGACCGGCGTCAGGTCGCGTCGTTGCGACGCCGGCAGGATGGTCGAGACCAGACTGTCCAGCACCAGCGGTACTGCATTGGGTGTTTCGTAGTAGCCCAGCACCATGTGGGCGACCTGGCTGCTGCTGGCCGGACCGCCCACCCGCGCGCGGACGTAGATGAAGCGCAGCTTGCTGGCCGGCACGCCCAGCGACAGCAGGGTGAAATACTTGCCGATGACGTAGTCTTCGCAATCGCCCGCGCCCTTGCCCAGCGATTCGAGCGGGGTGGCCCAGTAGTCGTCCTTGCCCCAGATTCTGATGTCGTCGCCCGACAGCAGCGCCCGATTCCAGAAATCGTTCGCCACCACCAGCCGGTCCTTTTCTAGTGCGGGGGGCGTGGCGCGCAGCAATTGCAGCCAATTCGATACGGCCCTGGCGCCCTTGGCGCCATAGCGGCTGGCCGACAGGCTCTGTAATTTGTCGGCGTTGACTTCCAGGGCGGAACTGCCGCCCCAGCCGCAAGCCAGGCAAAGCAAAACCAGTCGGCACAGATTCAGCGTGGCGCGGAAACGGCGGGTTGATCGCATGAAACGGATTTTCACATTTTTCCGGCCGATCCAGTCGTCATCCGGAAAAATTCCCCGCGCCGCCGGCGCATCGCGCTTGCCAGATCCCGTGGGTCGAGCGGGCAGGACCGTGGCGCGGCCCTGCCCCGGGGGACAGCTTAGCTGTGGTCGACGTTCAGTTTGCCCTTTTGCAGCAGGTCATTGATGATGGCCTGGTTGTCCAACTGGCCGCCATGCGTCAGGTCGACGTTCTCCAGCACGATCTTCTGGTCCGCGCCCTGGGCGCCGAGCTTGCCCTGGGTGTTGACGTCGATGACCGTGTTGTTGCCTTCCTTGTGGAAATTCAGGTACTGGGTCAGGGTGCCGTCCTTCTCGCCGACCAGCAGGTCCTTCAGGTCCAGGATGTCGCCGCCATCGGCCGGCTTGTCCAGCGAGAAGTCCTTGATCGTGTCGACAGCCGGCTTGGCGGTGGTGCCCTGGTCGCCCAGTTCCCACTTGAAGGTATCGCTGCCGGCGCCGCCGATCAGCGTGTCGTCGCCCTTGCCGCCGATCAGCAGGTCGTTGCCGTTGCCGCCTTCCAGCACGTCGTTGCCCGAACCTCCGTGCAGCACGTCGTTGCCATCGCCGCCATACAGCTTGTCGTCGCCGGCGCCGCCATAGATGATGTCGTTGCCATCGTCGCCATACAGGGTGTCGTTGCCGCCCTGGCCGTAGATGATGTCGTCGCCGGTGCCGCCGTGGATCGTGTCATCGCCGCCGCGCGGGTCGTCGGCCAGGTTGAAGTCGGCGTGGTGGTCCTTGATGTACTGGTACAGGTCGCCGTTGGTTGGCGCGTGTCCGTCGCGCATCTCCAGGAATACCTGCAGCGCCTTCAGGCCCGAACCCTGCACCAGATCGGTGGGGCGGCCGCCCACCGAGGCCCAGTTCAGCACGTTGCCATCGGTGTTGAGGGTGTCGCCGAAGATGATGTCGTGGCCTGCGCCGCCGTTGATGATGTCGTTGCCGACGGCGGCCGGATCGGTGCTGGACGAACCGCCCTGCAGTGCCGCGGCCAGGTCCTTGGCGGTGTTGACGATCTGCGGCTGGCCGACAGCGCCGGTGATGTTCGTGCCTTCTATCCGGACCGTGCCCGTTCCCGTGGTGCTCGAGTTGTCAAAGAACTTCAGGTAGGCCTCGTTGACGCCCGTGCCGATGCCGATGGCGTGCACGGTGCTCTTGCCGCTCAGGCCCTTGAACTTGTCGACGGCGTCCTTCATGTCGTAGTAGTTCGTGGTGCTGCCGCCCGACCACCAGTCGCCGTTGCTGCCACGGTTGCTGAAGGTCGGATCGCCGTCCGTCAGGAAGTACGTGACGTTCTCGAAGGCCTGGCCGTTGGACGAGGTAGGCTGCTTGTTGAACCACTTCACGGCTTCGTCGAACGCGCCTTCGTAGTTGGTGCCGCCGCTGGCGCTGAGCTTCTCGATGGCCTTGATGAGGTCGCCGACGTTGCTCGCGTTCAAGCCGTTGATCGTGTATTTGGTGCTGGCCGTCGATTCGAAGCCGATCAGCGCCACGTTGACGATACCGTCATGGCCCTTGAGGGTGTTCGCCAGGTTCTTGAGCGCGTCGATGGTCAGCTGCATGCGCGTCAGGCCCTTGGTGCCGGAGGCTTCCGACATACTGCCCGACGTGTCCACCACGATCGCGATGTTGTAGTTCTTGCCCGGTTCGACCGTGGTGACGGTGCCGCCCTTGTCGCCAAGGATGACATCGTCGCCGCTGCCGCCGTCGATGGGCGGCTTGGTGCCCGTGCCGCTGCCGTCGTTGTCGCCCGAGATGAAATTGTTGGTCTTGATGGCGAAGTTGTAGTCGCCCGAGGTGTCCTTGCCACCGTTGGCGGTGCCGCCGTTGTCGCGCACCTGGAAGCCGAACGAGGTGTCCTGGCCGGACGCCGATGGCGTGTAGACCAGTTTGCCGGCGGCGATGTCGGAGGCCGAGACCACGGTGTTTGCGGTGACCTGCTGCCCGTTCAGTGTCAGCGTGCCATCGGTCGGTAGACGCGTGATGATGACGCTGTCGAGCTGATTGCCTTCGGCCCCGTCATTGAAGTTGAACTCGGCGGCGCTGAAGATGTGGCTGCCGCCGGCGTCCACGCTGGTGGCGTTGTCGGCGGCGACCGGCGCGTCGTTGGTGCCGACCACGTCGACCGTGATGACTTGCTTGGCCGAACCGTCCGCCGAGACCACCTCGAAGTTCTCTTTCAGCACGGCGCCCGCCGGCAGATCCTGCACGGCCTTCAGGCTGTTGTTCAGCGTGTAGGTCCAGTTGCCGTTGGCGTCGATGGAGAAAGTGCCGTACTTGCCCGCCACGTTGGCCTGGGCGACCAGCGTGCTCTGGCCGGCGTCGGCATCCGACACCGCCAGCTTGCCGGAGGTCACCAGCGTCTTGTCCTCGATCACGGCGCCGGTGGACTGGCCGGTGATCTTGGCTATGTCGTTGGTGCCGGTGACGGTGACCGTGATTTCCTTGAACGCGGTGCCGCCATGGCCGTCATCCACCGTGACCTTGATGGTGTCGGTAACGGTTTCGCCTTCCTTCAGGGCCTGGACCTTGGTGCTGGCGTTGTCCAGCGTGTAGGTCCACTTGCCGGTCGAATCGACGGTGAAGGTGCCGTACTGGCCCTTGCCATCGTTGTTGACGGACCAGGTGTGCGTGTCGTTGGTGTCGACATCGGTCTTGGTCAACTGGCCGGTCGTGACCAGCGTACCGTCTTCCTTGACCGCACCGGTGGTCGTGCCGCCGATGGTCGGGGCGTCGTTGGTGCCGGTGATGTCGATGGTGATGACCTGGGTGGCCTTGCCGCCGTTGCCGTCATCCACCGTCACGGTGATGGAGTCGGTGGCCTTCTGGCCTTCGGCCAGGGCCTGGACCTTGGCGCTGTTGTTGTCCAGCACGTAGGTCCACTTGCCGCTCTGGTCGACGCTGAAGGTGCCATACTGGCCCTTGCCGTCGTTGTTGACGGACCAGGTGTGCTTGTCGTTGACGTCGACATCGGCCTTGGCCAGCTGGCCCGTGACCGTCTGGGCGCCATCTTCCTTGACGGCGCCGGTGGCCACGCCGCTGACGGTCGGGGCGTCGTTGGTGCCGTTGATGGTGATGGTGACCTTGCCGGTGGTGCCGTCGGCGGTGGTGACGGTGAAGGTCTCGGTCAGGTGCTCCTTGGCGCCCAATTGCTGGACGGCCGTGGCGTCGTTGTCGAGCTTGAAGCTCCAGTTGCCGTTGGCGTCGATCGAGAACGTGCCGTACTTGCCCGCGAAGTCGGTCTGCGGACGGAACACGGCCTCGCCGGCGTCGGCGTCGGTGACGTCCAGCTTGCCGCTGGCGGTGTAGACCTTGTCTTCCTGGACCGTGCCGGCGTCATCGCCCGGCTTGCTGGGGGTGATGATAGCGCCGTCGCTGGTGCCGTCGACCGTGATAGTGATGACCTGCGTGGCCGTGCCGCCATGGCCGTCATCGACGGTCACGGTGACGGTGTCGGTCAGGTGCTCGCCGTCCTTGAGCGCCTTGACGTCCGGGTTGGCGTTGTCCAGCTTGTAGGTCCACTTGCCATTCTGGTCGAGCGAGAAGGCGCCGTACTGGCCCTTGCCGTCGTTGCTCATCGACCAAGTATGCGTGTCGTTGGTGTCGACGTCATGCTGGGTCAGTTGGCCGGTGACTTCCTGGTTGCTGCCTTCCTTGATCTGGCCCGTGGCCGTGCCGGTGATGGTCGGGGCGTCGTTGGCGCCGGTGACCGTGACCGTGATGACCTGCGTGGCGGTGCCACCGTTGCCGTCGTCGACGGTGACGGTGATGGTTTCGGTGGCCTTCTGGCCTTCCGCCAGGGCCTGGACCTTGGCGCTGTCGTTGTCCAGCGTGTAGGTCCACTTGCCGCTCTGGTCGAGCGTGAAGGTGCCGTACTGGCCCTTGCCGTCATTGGCGAGCGACCAGGTGTGCTTGTCGTTGACGTCGACGTCGTGCTGGGTCAACTGGCCAGAGACTTCCTTGGCGCCGTCTTCCTTGACGTCACCGCTGGCCGCGCCCGTGATGGTCGGGGCGTCGTTGGTGCCGTTGATCGTGATGACGACCTTGCCGGTGGTGCCGTCGGCGGTGGTGACGGTGAAGGTCTCGGTCAGGTGTTCCTTGGCGCCCAATTGCTGGACGGCCGTGGCGTCGTTGTCGAGCGTGTAGCTCCAGTTGCCGTTCGCGTCGATCGAGAACGTGCCGTGTTCGCCCTTGAAGCCGGTCTGGGCGTTGAAGGTAGCCTCGCCGGCATCCTTGTCCGTGACATCCAGTTTGCCGTTGGCGGTGTAGACCTTGTCTTCCTGCACCGTGCCCTTGTCGTCGCCCGGCTGGTTCGGGGTGATGACAGCCGTGTCGTTGGTGCCGGTGATGGTGACGGTGATGGTTTCGGTCGCCGTGCCGCCGTTGCCGTCATCGACCGTGACGGTGATGGTGTCGGTGACCTTTTCTCCGTCCTTCAGGGCCTGGACCTTGTCGCTGCTGTTGTCCAGCTCGAACTTCCAGTTGCCGCTCTGGTCGACGGTGAAGGTGCCGTACTGGCCCTTGCCGTCGTTGCTGACGGTCCAGGTGTGGGTGT